>CAJQND010000423.1 GCA_905479595.1 uncultured Hyphomicrobiales bacterium | reverse complement strand
TCACCACCGGCAGATATCCAAGTGGAACCGCAACGCCGCAAGATGAACTGACACCCTCAGGTGCTCTCATCAAAGCAGTGCTGATCAACAGTTCAATCGATATGACCAACGTTCCGGGGTATCCGTCACTGCGCGAAGGTTGGGGAATTCTTCGCCTTGACGATGCGCTGGCCTTTGCCGGCGACGCGCGACGGTTGGCTGTTTGGGATCGTTTGCACGTGGACGGCACGTCGACCGGCGTGGTCAGCAATTTCACGGTCAATGTAGACAATGACACTGAACCCTTGCGCGTTGTGCTTGTGTGGTCTGATCCGCCCGCGCTGGCTGGAGCCAACCCGGCGCTGATTAACGATCTGGACCTTCGTGTCACCTCGCCGGATGGGACACAAACCTATCTCGGCAATGTATTCACCAACGGGATATCTTCAACTGGTGGAACCGCCGATAATGTTAACAACGTTGAGGTCATTCACATTGCTCGTCCACAGGTTGGAACCTGGACGATAGATGTTGAAGGAGTTGCGATAAACATCGGGAACCCTGATCAGGGGTATGCACTCGCTGCAACCGCGGCGTTCGCTCCGTAAGGGTTCTTCGCCCATATTTCTGGAAGAATGATCAGCGGTAGAAATATTCGACCAGGAACATTGGTATCGAAGGAATGTAGGTGCACATCAGCAAAACCGTGAGCAGGACGGCGACAAAATAAACATTGATCTTCGATACATCCCAGATGTTGGCGCGCGCAACAGCGCATGACGTGATCAACACGCTGGCAACGGGTGGCGTTTGCTGCCCGATGGCAAGATTGAGTGTGACCACCAGGCCAAAATGTACCGGATCAATGCCGACTGCTGCAATCAAGGGCACGACAATCGGCACCACCAGAATGATTGCAGCTGCCGAGTGCAGAAAAAACCCGATGATCAGAAAGAAGAAATTGAGGATCAGCAGGATGAGCCATTTGTTGCTGGTGATGTCCAGCAATCCTGCCGCCAGCTGTTGAGGCACCTGGGCGCGGGTAAGAAATCCCCCCATTACAACAGATGCCGCGACAAGCAACATTACTACTGCCGTCTGCATGCCGCCATCAAGCATCGCGCGCTTAAGGTGCTTGATGTTGATTTGGCCATACCAGAGCCCAACCAAAAATGCGGCGATTACCGCAAGGCCTGCGGCTTCAGTTGCTGTAACAAATCCGCCAAAAATACCACCAAGGATAATAACGGGAAGCGTAAACGCAGGCAGGGCCTCGACAAAAGTTTCCCTCAAGCGCTTAAAGTCGAAAGCCTCTTCAACCGGCAGATTGTATTTGCGGGCAAACATATATGCCACAAACATGAGCCCGGCGGCCCCCATCAGCCCTGGTACGATGCCGGCGACAAATAATTGCTCTACCGACGTGTTCGCTGATGTGGCGTACAGGATCATCGGGATTGAGGGCGGAATAATAATGGCCAGTGAGGCGGAAGACGAGGTAACCGCTGCAGATAGCGGGGCGCTGTATCCACGCTTTTTCATTTGCGGGATCAGCACAGACCCAAGGGCGGCAACATCTGCGACAGCAGAGCCCGAAATCTCAGCGAAAAACAGCGAAACACCGATGTTCACCATGGCAAGGCCGCCACGCACGAAACCGATGATAGCGGTGACGAAATTAATCAGTTTGTCCGTAATGCCACCTGCATTCATGATGGCACCTGCCAGCACAAACATTGGGATGGCAATGAGTGCAAATTTCGTTGAGCCGTCATACATATCAAGCGCAACGCTGACCAGGCTGTCTATGCCCTCCGATGCCACAAGCCCGCCAATTGCGGCAATCGCCAGAGCGACCGCGATAGGCACATTGAGACAGATCATTGCGATCAGAGCGACGAAAATCAGGAACATAAACATGGGCTACCTGGCCCCTGCTTTTTCAAGTTCGGCTTCAACTTCTTCTTCTATTTCCGCATGTTCGAGTGATATTCCCGCGGCGGTTTTTCGCCAATATTCCGGCAAACTCAACAGCTCGCAAATAACAAACAGCGCAGCACCGAAAGGAATGACAGACTGGGTGAGTTGCACAGGTATCCAGGTGAGAGAGACAAGCATGTCCCCTTCCAAAACCTGCAACACCTGCCACCCGGTATACGCCAGCACTATAAAAAATCCGAGCACCAGGAATTCGGCGATAGCAACGCCAACCATACGCGCAGGCCTGGGAAGTGAAAGAATAACACTGTCAAATCCGATATGACGGCGCTTTAACGCGGCCAATGCGGCGCCATAATAGGTGATCCAGGAAAGTTGGACTGCAGCGATCTCGTCATACCATGACAGTGAATTGCCCCCCATGCGGAAGAGCACCGCAACAATGACAACAATGGTCAACGCCACCATCATGATGATGATGAACCATTCGAGTACAAATTCAAGATTGCGTCTTAGCGATGCCAGCATGGCAGTTTTTCCGATTAAAAAGCCCCACCGGGCAATTATAGTTGCCTCTTTGGTTTAATGGGGCGAGTCATAAAACGCCGAAGGGAGCTAACCCCCTTCGGCAAAATTGTTTTCAGATTCTATTTCGCGAGGCCTTGAACTTTGGTGATCAACTCAGCACCACCTTGAACAGAGCTGGCGAATTCATCATAGATTGGTTTTGAAGCTGCGATGAACGCCGCGTTATCTGCATTGTTCACAGCAACTCCGGCTGCCTTGATCACGTCCAATAGCTCAGTTTCAAGCTTTGCTGCATGGTCATAAACGAAGGCTTGGGTGTCGACCGCGCACTTCTCAAGGCTGCCACGTACGTCTTCCGGCAGCTTTGCAAAATTCTTTTCAGAAACCAGAATATAGGCTGGCGTGTACACGTGACCGGTAATTGACAGGTACTTCTGAACTTCCTGGAACTTTGCCGATGCGATCTGCGCATAAGGGTTTTCCTGGCCATCAATGACGGCTGTTTGCAGTGCTGTAAACACTTCAGAAAATGCCATTGGTGTCGGGTTTGCGCCATAGAGCTTGAACATTTTAACGCGCCAAGCGCCCTTTGGTGTGCGCAGCTTAATGCCCGCCAGATCTTCAGGCTTGTTGATAGGCCGGGTGTTGTTGGTTATGTGGCGGAAGCCGTTCTCGAAATATCCAAGAATACGGTAGCCCTTGGAATTTGCAGCTTTTTGGAAAGTATCTCCAAGTTCCGCCTGGACGCGTTTCATGTGTTCGCGGTCTTTGATGATATAAGGCATTTCGAAAACGCCAAACTCATCTGCCACCGATGACATAACCGAAGATGGCAGTGAAAATGTAATCTGGCCGAGTTTCAGTTTTTGCAGAAGCTCTTTGTCCTTACCAAGTTGCGAAGATCCAAACGTCTGGACTTCAGCCTTGTCGCCCAGTGCCTTGTTTGAGCATTCAGCGAAAGCATTGACGCTTGCTTCAAACAACGAACCGGGCTTCCCAACATGGCCAAAGGGCAGCTTCAAATCTGCAGCTTGACCAGTTGATGCGAAGGCAAACGCGACTGCGGCGCCCAAAAGTGCTGTTTTTAGTTTCATTTTCTTTCCTCCCAGAAAGTGGTCATTTAGTTTTCAGGTTTCGTCTTTTTATTCAGCGGCAAGCGGCAATGTTTCCGCTGTCTTTAAGTGCTCAAGTGCGGCTTGGGTTCCTCCAGATTGATGAGGAATTTCAGCCTTTGCCAAGCCCATTTCCACTCCGGAAAGAGTGGCCATGAGCATAAGATCATTGAAGTCCCCCAAATGTCCAATGCGGAACACTTTATCAGCGACCTTCGACAGACCATTTCCCAGCGAAATATTGTAGTTCTCAAGAGTTATTGCGCGGAACCGGTCGGCGCTGTGGCCTTCGGGCAATCGCACGGCGGTTAGAACACCGCTCTCCTGGCCTTGTTGTGCGCAAAGTACATCAAGCCCCCAGGCGCGCACCGCCATGCGGGTTGCTTCGCCATGGCGGGCATGGCGGGCAAAGACATTGTCCAGACCTTCCTCATGCAGCATATCCAATGCTTCATTGAGGCCATAAAGAAGATTGGTGCCTGGCGTATAGGGAAAATACCCGGTCTTATTTGGGCCAATCATGTCTGCCCAATCCCAGTAAGATCGCTGCAGTTCAGCCGTTTTGTTTACAGCAAGCGCCTTTTGGCTGGCTGCGTTGAACGACAGACCAGGTGGTAACATCAGGCCTTTCTGGGAGCCGGAAACCGTCACATCGACCCCCCATTCGTCATGGCGGTAATCAATCGATGCCAAACCGGAAATCGTATCTACCATCAAGAGTGCCGGGTGCCCGGCATTGTCTATTGCCTGTCTCACCTCAGCGATGGGAGAAACGGAGCCGGTCGATGTTTCATTGTGAACAACACAAACCGCTTTGATTTTATGGCTGGTGTCTTCGCGCAATCGCTTTTCGATAAGGTCAGGGTCCGCCCCGCTGCGCCAATCGCCACCAATAAATTCCGCGTTCAGACCAAGCCGCTCGGCCATGTTCTTCCACATGGTAGCGAAATGGCCGGTTTCGAACATTAAAACCTGATCCCCCGGCGAGAGCACATTGACCAATGCGGCTTCCCACGCACCAGTACCCGATGCCGGGTAAATAAAGACGTGGCTATCAGTCTTGAAGATTTTCTTCATGCCCTCAAGAGCTTTTAGACCGACTGCAGCGAAATCCGGGCCACGATGATCAATTGTCTGCTGGCTGATTGCCCGCAAAATCCGATCTGGAACGGAACTTGGTCCGGGTATTTGCAAAAAATGGCGGCCAGCATGTCTCATTTTTTCTTACTCTTTAAACTGTTGTTCGCTGTTATTTTAAAGCGCCCATCGGCCAGTATGATTGACTTGATTGTCACGAAAGGATTTGCATACTGAATTATGAATTCATAATTACGTCAAGCAAGAATTTGGATAATTTGCATGGTAACCTTGGCAAGCCCCGGGATTGAGCGGGTTTTAAGGCAAACATTTTCCGGTGAGATAATGTTTGATGCGCCGAGCCGGGGGCGATATTCGACCGATGCCTCAATTTATCAGATGATGCCTGTTGGTGTCGTTGTCCCAAAAACTGAAAATGACATCGAGGTGGCGATTGCCACCGCGAGGGCTGAGGGAATACCTATTCTGGCGCGTGGTGGCGGCACCTCACAATGCGGGCAAACCGTCAACGATGCGCTCGTTATCGACAACTCAAAATACTTCAACAAGATCATCGAACTTGATGTTGAAAATCGCAGGTGTGTAGTGCAGCCGGGGATTGTTCTTGATGAATTGAACCGGGCGCTGAAACCGCATGGACTGTGGTTTCCAATTGATGTTTCAACCGCATCCAGGGCAACGATCGGCGGCATGGCTGGAAACAATTCCTGTGGCGGGCGTTCCCTGCGCTACGGGATAATGCGCGATAATGTTTTATCAATTGACGCTATTCTGGCCGATGGCACGAAAGCAAGTTTCGGGTCTCTCAAGGCAGGCGGGCCCGGTGCAAACTCAGACCTTGTACGCGATATGCTGGAGTTGGGCGCGCGTGAGGCGAGCGAAATTTCGGAACGGTTTCCAAAAGTCCTCAGGCGTGTCGGAGGCTACAATATTGATGCGCTTGTTCCGGACAGAAAAGATATCAACCTTAGCCAATTGCTTGTTGGGTCTGAAGGAACACTCGCTTACTCAACCGCAATTGAGCTGAAGCTCTCGCCGCTGGTCACGAACAAGGTGATGGGTGTTTGCCATTTTTCCAGCTTTTACGCCGCAATGGATTCAACACAACATCTGGTGACCCTGAACCCGCAAGCCGTTGAACTGGTCGATTCCACAATGATCACCCTGGCCCGCGATATCCCACTTTTCCAAAAGACCATGGAAGAGTTCGTCAGGGGTAAGCCAGAAGCATTGTTACTGGTCGAGTTTGCCGAAGAAACCGAAGAACAAAATCTGCAAAAGTTGAAGCGCTTGGAAGAACTGATGGGTGATCTTGGGATTTCCTGGAAAGGGGATGGCAAGAAATGGGGTGGTGTTGTCTCGGTTGTAGACAACAGATTGCAAAACGATATCGCCGAGGTTCGCAAATCTGGCCTCAACATCATGATGTCAATGAAAGAGGCAGGTAAACCGGTATCCTTCGTTGAGGATTGCGCGGTCGAACTGCCTGACCTCGCAGAATACACAGCTAGCCTGACAGATGTTTTTGAAAAATACGGCGCCAAAGGCACATGGTATGCGCATGCATCTGTCGGGTGTCTACACGTGCGGCCTGTTTTGAACATGAAGCTCGACAAAGACGTGAAAACCATGCGCTCCATTGCCGAAGAAGCCTTTGAGCTTGTGCGCCGCTACAAGGGATCGCATTCAGGCGAGCATGGCGATGGTATAGTGCGCTCGGAGTTTCACGATCAGATGTTTGGGTCCCGCATGGTAAGCGCCTTTGAAGAGGTAAAGCAGCGCTTTGATCCGCATGGGGTTTTTAATCCAAGAAAAATAGTCAACGCGCCCAGGATGGATGACCGCAAGCTGTTTCGGTATCATCATGATTATGGCAGCAAAGAATTTGAGACCAAACTGGACTGGTCAGCGTGGCCGGGCGCAGGCGGCGGCCTGCAAGGTGCGGTTGAGATGTGCAACAATAACGGTGCGTGCCGCAAATTGAAGGGTGGCACCATGTGCCCATCCTATCGCGCGACCAGGAATGAGCGCGATGTTACCCGTGGGCGTGCCAATACATTGCGCTTGGCGATCTCTGGCCAATTGGGCGAAGACGCCCTGATCTCCGATGGCATTATGGAAGCCATGAAGCTGTGCGTATCGTGTAAGGGCTGCAAACGCGAATGCCCTACCGGCATCGACATGGCTGCCATGAAGATCGAGGTTCTTGCTGCCCGCGCCGAACAGCTGGGCATATCTCTGCATGACCGCCTTGTTGCCTATCTGCCACGCTACGCCCCCACGGCGTCGCGCTTTGCGGGAATAATGAACCTTCGCAACTCCGTTCCAGGAATTGCGAAACTGCTGGAACGCCCTACCGGTTTTACCGCTGCGCGCAATCTGCCTGAATGGCACAAAGACAGCTTTAGGAACGACGAGATAGTCGCGCGTGGCGAGCCAGATGCTGTACTTTTCGCTGATACATTTAACCGCTACTTTGAACCGGAAAACCTGCGCGCCGCTGGCCGGGTGCTGAATGCCGGTGGTGTCGCACTGGAAGTTGCGCGCGAAAACCCTGGGGCACGCCCTTTATGTTGCGGGCGCACATTCCTCTCAGCCGGGCTTGTTGATGAAGCCCGCTCCGAGGCGAAACGGCTGGTGTCCGCGTTATTGCCTTATGCAAAAAAGGGAATGGCGATCATTGGATTGGAACCGAGTTGTCTTTTAACCCTGCGCGATGAAATACCACGCATGTTGCCCGGTGTAGAAAGCGAACTTGTGGCAGAGCACGCCAGGATGCTGGAAGAGTTCATTTGTGAAAAGGCGGAAACAGGGGAACTTCAGCTTTCTCTGGAAACTCCCGCTCAGGAGATTTTAGTGCATGGCCATTGCCATCAAAAAGCACTTGGTGTGATGTCTTCTATTGAGAAAACCCTTAATCTCATTCCAGATAGCAACGTTCAAACGATCGAGACAAGTTGTTGTGGCATGGCTGGCTCGTTTGGGTATGGCACCGACACCTATGAGACATCCATGGCGATGGGTGAGCTTGACCTGCTGCCAGCGATACGCAATAGAGCAGAAGGCACAATCGTAGTTGCCGACGGAACATCTTGCCGCCATCAAATCGCCGATGGAGCGCAAACTGAAGCAATCCATGTTGCCAGAATTCTTGATAAGGCATTGAGGAAAGGGGCTTGAAACGATGAATTTAAGCCAACCAATTCAAATGATCTCGCGCCCTTCTTTGCATGAAGAGCTGGTTGAACGGATCAGGGGCCTGATCACGGATGGTACCTTGCCGGCGGGATCAAAAGTGCCGGAAAAGGAATTGTGTACGCAGTTTGGGGTTTCGCGCACACCTATGCGCGAAGCCTTGAAAGTTCTGGCCGTGGATGGCTTGATTTCCCTTGAAATCAATCGTGGTGCCTGGGTGAGAAAGCTGACATTGGAGGAACTTGAAGAAGTATTTCCTGTCATGGGTGCTCTGGAAGCATTATCTGGTGAATTGGCGTGCAAGCATATTACAGATGAAGAAATTGAGCAGGTTGCAGCACTCCATCAGGAAATGATTGGCCATTACGAAAATGAAAACCTGGATGAGTATTTCCGGACCAATCAGCAAATCCATGAAACAATATTGAAAGCTTCGCGCAACGCCACACTGGCCGCGCAATACCGTTCACTTGCCGCGCGCGTACGCCGGGCACGTTATCTCGCCAACATGTCTCAACCCCGCTGGCAGCAGGCTGTTGAGGAACACGAAGAGATTTTGTCAGCACTGGAAAAACGCGATGGCCGGCGGCTTGCCAAAATCCTCAGGCGGCATATGGAGAATAAATTCGAGACAGTTCGGAACTGGCTTGTCGAGCAACACTGAACTTCTGCAGCTTTATGGGCGAACGAACGTGCCAAATTTCCTCCGCGATGCAAGTTTAAAAAAATTTATGAAGCACCAAGCTGCCTGGTTAACAGTATTGGTTTTTGTTCTTGGCACCAGTTCGCCTGTTTTTTCCAAAACACTGAATTACTGGACGCAACTTGCGCCTGATGCCGGGCTTAGCGCGCGCGTCATCACAAGCGTCGATCACTGCCCATCACTGATGATCGATGGAAAACCCTCAGCTATGACAATACGCGCATTACCAAATGCGCAGTTTCCAAACCTGGTATGTGAAAAACGCGTACCAAGCTCCACCTCCAGCTTAAGTCTAGACGGGAAGCCTCTCGCCGTTCTCCGGTCAAATGTCACGAAAATTGCTGTGGTTGGAGATACAGGGTGCCGTATCCGGGGACAAAGAGCACAAGCCTGCAACAACAAAGATGCCTGGCCACTAAACAAGATTGCAACCGCGATTGCCGCCCAGGACCCTGGCCTCGTGATCCACGTTGGCGACTACATTTATCGTGGCTCTCCGTGTCCACCCACTGCAGACTGCCTTGGTTCTCCTTATGGCGACAAAATGCAGACCTGGGCCGCAGACTGGCTGACCCCGGCGCAGCACCTATTATCTCAAGTGCCGTTTGTTTTTGTGCGGGGCAATCATGAAGGGTGCGGACGCAATGGTGAGGGTTGGTTTCGCTACCTTGCTGCCGGGCCAGTTCCTGTCAAATGCCTGGCAGCTTCCGCGCCTTGGAAGGCACTTCTTGCCAACCTGAATTTGATTGTTTTCGATGCATCTGACGGCCGCGCACCGGAAAGCTCCAGGAAGCGCCTGCCCGAATACCGAAACATGGCAGATCAGGTTTTCAAAGATCTGAAATTAGAAACATGGTTCCTGACGCATCGGCCATTATGGGCCCATATGCGCGCCTTCGGAGAGGTCATCGATGGCGACGACACCCAAAGAGAGGCTTTTGGCCAGACGATGCCAGAAGCGGTCAATCTTGTTTTGTCCGGTCATCTACATGCCTTTCAGGCGTTGGATATTGCGCATGGTCCAACGCAGGTGATTTCAGGCAATGGCGGAACACTGCTCGACCCTATGCCGACGGATGTAAAGTATGATTTCGAAGTTGCGGGTAGCCGGGTCAAGCAAGCAGTCAATGATGGAAGTTTCGGTTTCCTAATGTTGACAAAGACCGGGGTGGACGCGTGGCGGATGGAGGCACTGGACGCTAACAGCCAGAAGAAATTCCAGTGCGAAATCACAGGTCGCCAAATGGCGTGCAAAAACTGATGGGTCAGATCGCGCCTGTCGAAGGAACACCCTTCGATTTCCGTTCCGGGAGAAACATCGACGTAGATCGAACGCCAATGCATTACCAGTTAGAAATTGCCGGTGGATACGATCATAATTTTGTCGTCGATGGGGTGCCTGGAAACCTCCGGCCAGTTGCCGAAGTAAGTGCGCCAGATTCCGGACGCACGCTTTTGGTATCCTCAACTCAGCCTGGTGTGCAGTTTTATTCCGGCAACAATCTTGGAGGGGTCTTTAAAACGCGGAGCGGCTTTTGTCTTGGAACGCAGCACTTTCCAGACAGCCCAAATCAACCCGCGTTCCCATCAACCTTGGTGACGCCAGAAAATCCCTATTCGGAAAAGATTGAATTCAAGTTTGGAATTCAGACCGCTGGCAAACCCAAACATCATGCGGGCTTTTAGACGTTAAAACGCTACGGCGTAACTTGCGCCAGCTTTGCGCAATTCACGGGCAAACGGAATGCCTTTGTGCTTGTAGAACTGCAACCTCTGCGGCGCGAACTCTGCTTCATACAGACGGATATTTTTGTGCAGTTTGCCCCTCGCCGGCTTACGCTTCAGGAACCTTCCGTCCTCAGCGCGTTCGAAATAGCCCTCGCCTTTGGCGTCTATCTTTAACGCACCGCCATATAGCCATTTATAATAAGCTTGGCGTTCGGCTGGCGCGCGTTGCCCCGCTGCAAGCTTGTTCTTTAATCCATATGCATAGAAATATTTGACCCCCATCACTTCGGGAACCAGGTCGCCATCTATATCGAATACGTCAAACTGGTAGGATTTGTTCAAGAACACATCGATCTCGTAAAGCCGCTCCGTCTCGGCCGGCATTATTTGCCGCATCTCGCCAATATGTCCGGTGTTCACGTGGGTGCAACCATGCGACATCGGCCCACGGGAAAGAAGCCAGAGATACTTGTACTTTTTGCCGCTGCGTTCGCTAATTGGCGCATTGCGCAACTCTGGTGGCAGAAATGAGACCTTCGATGGATCCATTTTCCACCAAAGCGTATGAAAAGAATTATGAAGCCGCTTGCCCACATGCATGTACGGAATCCAAGGTGAATAACTGTATTCCGTCGCATCTGGAATATGGTCCACAGTCTTAGAGCGCTGATGGGTGGTTAAGGCGCGGCGGCCCGGTGTTGGATAAAGGGGAATTTTTTGCCCCTTGTATGTTGTGTACCCATTGAAACTGCCAATTGGAAAAATCGCGGTAAATTCCGTGAATGCAAACTGCTTTCCACTGACAGTGTAACGGCCTGCTGTTAACCCATTGAGCAGTGCGAGATAATCAGAGCGGATTTCATCAACACGTGCCTGACGGGTTTTGGATTTTGAACCACGTACGTTGGCCAGCAGGCCCTTAAGTTCCACCTGAGTTTCAGGCTTCAATTCAGCAAAATGCAATCTGGTGGGTAGCATAGCATTTATGATGTCCAACTGCCTTGGCAGTTTGGTTGTTTTAAAATCATTTTTGGTCAACTGATCCAGCCAGTTGCCGATGACTTTGTCGACCGGCATGCGAATATCAAACACCCGGCCAGGATTGAGTGCTTTCATAAAAGACATGTTGCGATCGCGCAGTTGTGTTGAGGCAAGTCCCGCCTCTTCCTGAACGAGTTTTGCAACACCACGTTCAAGGATCGTTTGTTCGAATTCTTCAAAGCCAGCGTTCTGGGTCAGTTCCAGTTTTTTATCGTCAATGAGAGATTTATAGATCCGGTAGCGAACAGCCAGATCGCGGACATAGGTGTCCATTGTATTTTCAGACAACACTGCCGTCATGCGAACCTGATTACCACGACCGATTTGAATATGGATGCGCGCCGGGTCCTCGGTTCTGGGGGCAAAACCGGTATAAAAAGTCGGCTCATACCGCTGGTAGAAAATTCCGTAATCCGGTGTTTTCTCGCTGGCATATACCTGGCCAGGCGCTAAGCAGGCAGCGGCAAGCAACAATGCAATATTTCGAAATGTAAACGATGTGCGCATTTGCAAATTTCCCAACACATTTACGAAGCGATGACGTCTATTTCCAAAGCTTAAGCATTTAAATATTGGCTATTTCAAGAATAACCTTCCAAAATTTACCTACCAACACGTCCTATCACAATGCGAGTTCTGGAAATCGGGATTCATGAAGATGGAGCTGTAACCGTTTTCTGCTCATCTGCCGGGGAACAATCGCGTACCCTGATCAAGCTCTCAGACAGCACCGCCCCGGTCTTTTCGATTACCTGATCGGTAAACAGTGACTTCCTAGCGACGAGTTCATTTAGTGCCAAATTGACTTCGTTCAGTTGGCGGGTAAGGCGCTCAATCTTCATATCTTCTTGTGAAGAACTTTCTCCTGCTACCAGTGCGGTTGTGCTGGTTTTTCTTGCCTTAAGTGTGCCATTGAGGTCACTTATGGATGTCGAAATATCATCCAGTTTTTGCGCCATTTGACCGGGGTTCAAACCCACTGCCCCAATGGCCGCACTCGCCGCATTCTCAGCAACATCCTTGCTGAAGGTATCTACTTTATTGAGCAGAATGAATGCCGAGACGGATGCAACAATGATAAGCACCATGGTCGCGTTAAAGAGCGCAAGTGCTAAATCTTTGAATAATTTGGTCGCGCGTGCTGCGAATGTTGGTGAGGGTGTCATTTGAAAACCTCCGTTTTTTCATCAGAATTTGCGGCCAGTTAAACCCTTATTTTGCTGCCAATTCTGCCGCGCCATTGCCAGCTTGATGCAGATGCACATCGCGCTGCGGGAACGGAATGGAAAGTCCAACAGCGTCAAAGCGCTCTTTGGCCTGCTGCAGCAGGTCCCAATAAACATCCCAGTAGTCATCTGACTTCGCCCAGGGGCGGCAAATGATGTTCACCGAAGAGTCTGCAAGTTCATGGACACGGATGTTGGGCGCAGGATCGCTAAGCACCAGCGGATGGTTCGAAACCAGGGTCGAGAGCGTTTGCCGTGCCAGGTCGATATCGTCGTCATAGCCAATGCCGAACGTTAGATCGACACGACGGATGTCGCTGGCGTTTACATTCGTAATGACACTGTCCCAAACCTTGGTGTTGGGTACGACAATGACCTGATTGTCAAAGGTCAGGATGGTTGTTGAAACAATGCTGACATTTTGCACGGTTCCGGCAACGCCGGCAGCATCAATCACATCGCCTACATCAAATGGCTTGGTGATCATGAGCAGAAGTCCACTGGCAAGGTTGCTCAGAGTGCTTTGCATTGCAAAGCCGATAATGAAGCTGGCCCCGCCAAACACCGCCAGCAACGGGGTCATATCAATGCCAAACAAGGAGAGTGTGATGATTACGCCAAGTGCCATGATAATCCAGTAGGCGATCTTGGATACAAACCCTCGGAGCAAGTTCGACATATCCGGGATCTTGTGCAGCGCCCGCTTCACAAACCCGGTCAAAACTTTCGCCAGAAACATTACGAAAAACAGACAGGCAACGAGAGAGAGCAATAACAAGCCGATTTTTCCGCCACCATCTGTGGAGGTCAACCAACTTAAGAACCATTTGCTCAGCGTTTTGGCATCGGTCGATTTCAGTTCGTTTCTCACCACAGCGCCAGCATAGTTTCTGTACTCTGTCACATCTTCCGGCTTTGCGCCTTTTGCCTCCCATTCCTTGAGAATAAGCTCCAGCTTCTCGAATAGAAGTTGGCGTTTAATGGTCGCAGTTCCGAGATCAGCCCTGAGGCGTTCAGCGGTTGGACCATCAGCGGAAGCGAGCGCGATATTTATGTCGGCGGCATGTTTGGTCTGCGCCTGTGCAATCTTGAGCCACTCTTTCGCGGTTTCCTTGAGCTCCGCATTCGTCAAATGGACCAACCTCAGGGCAAACTCGGCATCGGCGATGTTGACTTCGGGAAGTTCAATGGCGGGCGGCGCTTCGGCTGCCGCAGGGTCTTGCTTATCCTGGGCCAGTGCAGCGGGTGCGAACGTGGCAAACGCCATCGCACAAAGGGTCATCCATACAAGCAGAGATTGGCGCAACCGATCAATGGTTGCCCAAGAATTACGCAATTCACTTGCGGATTTACCGCATTCATACCTTGAAAAAATCATGCCCCAGCCCGATTCAGTTCGTTGAAAGTTCGAGTTACGCAGAGAAACCTTCAATAGATCTCATTTTCCGCTATTTTCAATACTTAAATTGCAAACACCTTATCCTTCCAAGGTCATCTCATCAGTTCTGTGGCGCTATCAAAATCTCGAACTGTTTTTTTATCACGCCCTGCCAGTTATCCTTTGTCTTTAAGTCCGTTGCCGATTCTCCCATGAGATAAGCGACCATCATGCGGCCCCTTGCTTGCGCGTCTTCCGGAGAGAACCCTGCTTGTGCGAACATCCATGCGGCGAAATCAAAGCGCTTCCGCAACGCCCGGTCAAAAGCTTCTCGCACGTTTGTGTCGCTCTTTGCCCAAATTGA
>CAJQND010000422.1 GCA_905479595.1 uncultured Hyphomicrobiales bacterium | reverse complement strand
TCTGCGGATTTATGGTAAGGACAACCTTGTCCAGCGGTTGGATTGCAGTTTCAGTAGTTCGTAATGCATCGCCCACAGAAAACCCCTTTGGCAAATCTTGATTGATTCGCGAGTCTGGGGCGAAAACGTTAACGCAGCGTTTACTTTTGGTGTCGTGGAATTTTAAACCCGGCGTTCAACCATCATCTTTTTGATTTCTGCAATCGCCTTTGCAGGGCTGAGACCCTTGGGGCAGGCTTTGGCGCAGTTCATGATCGTGTGGCATCGATAAAGCCTGAAAGGGTCTTCCAGGTTATCAAGACGTTTGCCAGTGGCTTCATCACGACTGTCAATCAACCAGCGATAGGCCTGCAACAAGACTGCAGGGCCGAGGTAGCGATCACCATTCCACCAATAGCTCGGGCATGAGGTGGAGCAGCAGGCGCACAGAATACATTCATACAACCCATCAAGCTTTTCGCGATCTTCATGGCTTTGCAGCCATTCCTTGCGCGGCTGTGCAGATTCGGTTTGCAGCCAAGGCTCAATCGATTGATGTTGCGCATAGAACCTGGTCATATCCGGCACCAGATCCTTGACCACCGGCATATGGGGCAACGGATAAATTTTCACCGCGCCAGATACTTCATCCATGCCTTTCAGGCAGGCCAGTGTGTTGGTACCGTCAATATTCATGGCGCAAGAGCCGCAAATGCCCTCACGGCACGAGCGCCGGAATGTCAGGGTCGGGTCGATCTCGTTTTTGATCTTGATCAGTCCATCAAGCACCATCGGCCCGCAATTTTCAGCATCGATCACATAGGTATCAACCTGCGGATTGCCAACGCTATCAGGATCATAGCGATAGATGCGGAATTCTTTCGTCGCCGCCGCCTTTTGCGCAGGCCAAGACTTGCCCTGTTTGATCTGGCTGTTCTTTGGCAGTGTTAGTTCGACCATTTCCGGCTCTTTTCTTAAGGTTCCAAATAGGGAAAGTCAGTACACCCGTGGTTTGGGTTTGATGTATTGAATGTCGTTGGTCATGGTGAATTTGTTCACGTCGCGATAGCCCAGTTTCACCTTGCGTTTATCGCCATCCGACCACGCCAGCGTGTGCACCATCCACTTGTCATCGTCACGGTCAGGGTAATCTTCACGGGCATGGGCGCCACGGCTTTCCTGGCGGTTTTGCGCGCCATCCATGGTGACCACCGCCTGGGAGATAAGATTGTCATATTCCAGAGTTTCGATCAGATCGGAATTCCAGATCAGCGAACGATCAGTGACCGCAATATCATCGGAGCCTGACCACACATCATGGATCAGGTCATGACCTTCATCGAGCACTTCACCGGTGCGGAACACCGCACAGTTTGACTGCATGGTGCGCTGCATCTTCAAACGCAGCTGCGCGGTAGGCGTGCCACCATCAGAGTAGCGGAACTTATCCAGCCGCGAAATCGCCTCTTCGCCAGCGCCGTTTGTCCATTCTGCATGAGACTGATTGGCCTCAACTGTTTCGATACAACGAAGCCCCGCCGCGCGACCAAACACCACCAGGTCAATCAGCGAATTGGACCCAAGCCGGTTTGCACCATGCACGGAAACACACGCTGCTTCACCAATGGCCATCAGACCAGGTACTATTTTCAACGGGTCCTTCTTGTCGCCAGAGATGACTTCGCCATGAAAATTGGTCGGGATGCCGCCCATATTGTAATGCACGGTCGGCAGCACCGGGATCGGTTCCTTGGTCACGTCGACACCGGCAAAAATCCTTGCAGATTCCGAGATACCCGGTAGCCGTTCGGCCAGGAGATCTGGATCAAGATGATCGAGGTGCAGGTAAATGTGATCGCTTTCCTTGCCCACGCCACGGCCTTCGCGAATTTCAACGGTCATGGAACGCGACACCACATCGCGCGAGGCAAGGTCTTTGGCTGATGGCGCGTACCGCTCCATAAACCGTTCACCTTCGGAATTGGTAAGATACCCACCTTCACCGCGCGAGCCTTCGGTAATCAGGCAACCTGCGCCATAAATGCCGGTGGGGTGGAATTGCACAAACTCCATATCCTGCAAAGGCAGGCCAGCGCGCAGCACCATGGCGTTGCCATCTCCGGTGCACGTGTGGGCAGAGGTGCAAGAGAAATAAGCGCGGCCATATCCGCCGGTTGCCAGAATAGTTTTGTGCGCTTTGAACCGGTGCAGCGTGCCGTCTTCCATACACAGGGCGATAATGCCCCGGCACACCCCATCTTCCATGATCAGATCAAGCGCGAAATACTCGATAAAGAACTCGGCTGAATAGCGCAGCGACTGGCCGTAAAGCGTGTGCAACATGGCGTGGCCGGTGCGGTCAGCTGCAGCGCAAGTGCGTTGGGCTGGCGGGCCTTCGCCATAATCGGTAGTCATGCCGCCGAATGGACGTTGATAAATTTTACCATCTTCGGTGCGCGAAAACGGCACGCCGAAATGCTCCAGTTCGTAGACAGCTTTCGGCGCATGGCGGCAAAGATATTCAATCGCGTCCTGGTCGCCCAGCCAATCTGAACCCTTGACGGTATCAAACATATGCCAGCGCCAGTTGTCCGGGCCCATATTACCCAGCGATGCGGCGACACCGCCCTGGGCAGCAACGGTATGTGAGCGGGTTGGGAAAACCTTGGAAACGCACGCGGTGCGCAATCCCGCTTGTGATGCGCCAAGGGCTGCGCGCAAGCCTGCGCCACCTGCCCCCACCACCAGCACATCGTGTTCGTGGTCAGTCACCTCATAGGTGCGCCCATTCACATTAAAACTGCCCGCAGCTGAATTGGAATTACTCGCCATAATCTATCGTTAAACCCCAAATCCGAGTTTCAGAATTGAATACCCGCAGGCAACTGCCAGGACGGTGCAAAAAAACGTGTTCGCCAGCAGCATCGCGATTTTTGTGCCTTCGGCGTGCACATAGTCTTCAATTACCACCTGCATGCCGAGGCGCATGTGCCAGGTGATGGAAAGCACTGCCAACAATAACCCAATAACCACCATAGGTGAGCCAAGACATGCGGCTACTTCCGCATGGGTTTTTCCGATATTCAAAACGACAATAAACACAAAGAAGATCACCAGCGGAATATTGGCAATTGCCGTGACCCGCTGCAGCCACCAATGGTGGGTGCCGTCGCCAGCCGACCCATGGCCGCGTACTTTTGATAATGGTGTCCGCAAGTCCATGATTTTACCTCACCACATAAGCGACAATCCACAACAGGATTGTCAGCACAATTGAACCGGCAAGATTAAGCTTCGCCATCATTTCAACGGTTGGCAGTTCAAAGCCGCGGCCCGTATCCCAGACCAAATGGCGCAACCCGCCCAGCATGTGGTGGATGAGTGCCCAGGTGAAACCAAACAAGATCAACCTGCCAATCCACGAACCGTAAATTGATTGCACCATGTTGAACTGTTCTGCACCGGATGCAGCAGCAAGCAGCCAACAGGCCACCAAGACCATACCGAAATAAAGCGCTGAACCAGTGACGCGATGCATAATCGACATCGTCATGGTCAACATTGGCTTGTAGACCTGCAAATGCGGCGAGAGCGGCCTTTGTTGCGGTGAACGTGGTGTTGTATCGGTCATTATTCCACCAAACTGGGCCGGGAGGCTGGCTCCGGGCCGTTTTCAAAACAGTGCTGTTATAGTCCCATGCGCTGATGCTTACAAATCCTGCCTTTGTCGCATATGGACTTATTATCTAGCGCGGCATCAGCGCCCAGTAGTCGAGCTCCAGAATAACTCCGTCATCATACCCTTTGTCTGCGCGGCCTGGAAAACCTGCGCAAGGCGTATCTGCAGTTGCGTAAGTAACGAGACGCAATGCACCCACCCCATTCTGGCCAGGAATTTCAGCAACGTCTTTCACTTCGCTCCACGCAAACACAGTTGCATCGGCAAAAAGCGGCGCAACATGGCGTCCGCCATTGATTGCGGAAATGTGGAACGCATTGCCGAGACCGTTAAACGACAGGGAACGGGCGATTGAGATCACATGCCCACCATAAATCAACCGGCGGCCAAAACGCCCTTTGCCTTGTTCAAACTGGTTGAAGTGAACTTTTGCCGTGTTCTGGTAAAGCCTTGTCGCCAGCATGTGCTCAGCTTCTTCGACAGTCATACCATCTACGTGATCAATCTTTTCACCAACTTTATAGTCGCCCCACCGATTGGATGATCCGGCAAGTGCATTGTCCCAGTCTTCAGGAACAACAGGCGGGCACGCGGCACCTAAGTCTTGCGCTGCCACATGATCTGCCAACTCTGGCACTACCGGTTCCTGCGCGCGAGAAGACACATCGCGCTTGTTCACCATCACCCAGCGCGCAAATTGAAGAACAATTTCACCGTTCTGATTGGTGCCTGTGGAACGCACATAAACCACTCCGGTCTTGCCACTGGAATTTTCCTTGACCCCGATCACCTCAGAGGTGGCAGACAAGGTATCGCCCCTGTAAACGCGCTTCAGGAACCGGCATTCCGCATAGCCAAGATTGGCCACTGCATTGAGCGAAATGTCCGGCACGGTTTTTCCAAACACAATGTGGAAAACCAAAAAATCATCAAACGGCGAGGTATCATAGCCAGCCAGCTTGGCGAATTCATCAGATGATTCCACCGCGAAACGCGACCCATAAAGGGCGGTGTAAAGCGCCGCATCACCTTCATACAGAGTGCGCGGGGTGGCATGCAAGATGGTTTGACCCACTGAGAAATCTTCAAAGAAATTGCCGGGATTTGTCTTGTTCATGCGCCCGATCCAATCGCGTCGGAAATCGCCACAGTCCGCTTGGCCATTTCCGCGTGAAGCAGTTCGGTCATCTTGCCATCAATGGTGATGACGCCTTTACCCTGGTTTTCCGGCAATTCAAATGCGGCGATGATCTTACGCGCGGCTGCAACTTCGCTTTCATCAGGTGAAAATGCATCATTGCATGGCCCGATCTGGCCTGGATGGATAAGCGTTTTACCATCCATGCCAATGGCTACTCCATGGGCGCATTCGGCCGCAAAGCCTTCGTCATTGCGAAAGTCGTTATAAACCCCGTCGACAATATCGATACCGTAAGCGCGCGCGGCTGCAACACAGGTTGAGAGCCAGGCCAGCATCGGTTGGCGGTCAGCTGTCAGCTTGGCGCGAGTTTCCTTGGCCAAATCATTGGTACCCATGATGAAGCAGGTCAACCGGTTGCCGGGCTCCTCAGCGCACGCCGAAATTTCACGGGCGTTGAGCATGGCGAGCGGGGTTTCCATCATCACCCATAGTTGCACATCTTCGCTGGCACCGGCATTTTTCATCGCCTCTTTGGCGCCCGCAATGTCAGCAGCGCTGGAGACTTTCGGCACAAGTATTGCCGATGGGCCGGCTTTCGCAGCGGCGGCCATATCATCGGCCCACCAGGGTGTGTCTGGTCCATTAACCCGGATGATCAGTTCGCGCCGTCCATAGCCACCAGCAACCACCGCTGCACACACCTGATCGCGCGCCAGAGCCTTCGCATCCGGTGCAACCGCATCTTCCAGATCGAGAATCAGGCCATCTGCATCCAGCGTTTTGGCTTTTTCCAGAGCCCGCGCATTGGATCCCGGCATATAGAGCACGCTGCGGCGCGGAACGATCTTCACTGGCATCAAACAACCCCTGCTTACTATCCCGGCGAGACCCTATTATATTCCAACGTTATATTGCAATGCACAATACACATGGGCGCATATCGACTTTTGCATGACATGCACAATTTGTTGCGCCACACTGCGCCTAGCGAACAATCTGCGGGGCGGAAATGAAAACTGCGTATGACATTGTGATTGCCGGTGGCGGTGTAATTGGCTCATCCATAGCCTGGTTTCTCAGCCAACTGGCCCCGGACGCCACCATTTTAGTGGCTGAAAAAGACGCCAGCTACCAATATGGCTCCACGGGCCGCTCCGTTGCCGGCATTCGCCAGCAATACTCGACGCCGGAAAACATCGCTATTTCGCAGTTCGGCATCGACTTTCTGACAAATCTAAAAGGCACATTCGGTCCACAAGCCGACGTGAGCTTCCGCCCCAATCCCTATTTGTTTCTAGCCTCAGAAGAAGGTCGGTCAATTCTCGAAGCAAATCACGCAATCCAGCACGCCCACGGGGCGGATATTTCTCTGCTTGGGCCAGATGAATTAAAAGCCCGGCTGCCGTGGCTGGAAACCGATGATATTGCGCTGGGGGCCTATGGAGAATCCGGTGAAGGCTGGCTCGATGCCTATTCCCTC
>CAJQND010000421.1 GCA_905479595.1 uncultured Hyphomicrobiales bacterium | reverse complement strand
ACGGACCGGCGCATTATCAACGCCATGGCCGATGTTCCAAGAGAGCTTTTCCTGCCCACTGAGAACCGGCCCATTGCATATATGGACGAAGAAGTGGAATTCGCACCAGGGCGCTATCTTATGGAGCCACGGGTGTTTGCCCGCATGGTGCAATTGGCAGATATCAGTGACGGTGATCTGGTGCTCGATATTGGTTGTGGGTATGGCTATTCCACCTCAATCCTGGCGCGCCTGGCTGGAACAGTTGTGGCTGTTGAGGATGACGAAAGCCTCGCGAATGAGGCTTCTGAATTGCTCGCGGCGCAAGGGGTCGACAATGTGGCTGTTATTGCCGGACCGCTCAATGCTGGACTGGCAGGCGAGGGTCCATACGATGTGATTGTCATCAATGGTGAGGTATCTGCGGTTCCTATGGCTCTTTTGGGCCAGCTGAAAGATGGTGGTCGGCTGGTCGCTGTAATTGCCAGTCGCGGCATTGGCCGGGCGAGCGTGTATCAGCGCAGCGGGGATACATTTTCCGACCGTATTGGATTTGATGCGGCAGCTGCCGGACTACCTGGATTTGAAGCTGCCGACCCGGGTTTTGTGTTTTAGGACCCCAAGTTCGCTAGATGTTGGGGTTATGTGGGCTGGTTTGATCTGTTTATACTGAATCAGTTGTGCACATTTAGACCGCAAATGGAAAAAAGCCATTTGGATACGCCGCTAGTGGTGTAAGCTGGCCCCCGAATTGGGTCATGAGGCCATGGGCCCGAAACTGTCCTGGGAAGACTGTTTGAGGATGAACTTCAGGTGATGCGTAAAACCAACAAAACCACCAACAATTTGAAACGTGTTCTTTCCCGTGCGGCAATGATTTCTGCATTGCTGATTGGGTTTCAAGGGCTTGTTTTGCCTGTTTATGCGGAAAGTCTCCGCGCTGCGATGGGAATGGCGTATTCGAATAACCCGGAACTGCGCGGTGAACGTGCCCGCCAACGTGCCACCGATGAAGCGGTGCCACAGGCGCTTTCCGGCTGGCGGCCAACTGTTGAAGCAAACGGTGACTACGGGTCCGATTTCATCAAAAGCCGCACCAGGATTTATGATCCGGTCACCGATACAACCAATAAAGTGACGATCAAGGACAACCGCGATAATGGCGGGTTTGTGATTTCTTTGAATCAGCCGATTTTTAGTGGGTTCAAAACAGTCAATTCCACCAAACAGGCGGAAGCCAGCGTAGATGCCGGGCGTCAGATTTTGTTAAGCGTTGAGCAAAGTGTTTTGCTCGATGCAGTGTCGGCCTTTATGGATGTAATCCGCGATCGCAGCATTGTTGGCTTGCGACTTAAGAATGTGGAGGCCCTTCGCGAACAGTTGCGGGCGTCTCAAGCGCGCTTTGATGTTGGCGAGATCACCAGAACCGACGTGGCGCAATCTAAAGCCCGTCTGGCAGAAGCCGAATCCTTTCTGGCTGTCTCGCGCGCCAATCGGGCAGCAAGCGAGGCGTTCTATACACGGGTAATTGGCCACAAACCCAAGAAGCTCGCCAATCCAAAAGGAACGCTTGGCAAGTTGCCGCGCACATTGAAGAGCGCGCTTGCGATGGCAGAAAGCCTGAACCCGAATATTCTGGCGGCAGCATACAGCGAAGAGGCTTCGCGGTTTGCTGTTGAGGTTTCAAAGGGTGATTTGCTTCCCGAGCTTTCGCTGAGTGCGCAATACGGCATGCGGCACCAGCCTTCTTCTTTGATCACAACACGTGAAGCTGGCGCAATTTTCGGTAATCTGAGGATCCCGCTTTACCAAGGCGGGGCGGTTTATTCGCGGGTGCGTGAAGCTAAGCAGACCAATAATCAACGCCGCATGGAAATCCTGGATGCCAGGCGGATCGTTCGTCAGAATGTTGTTACGGCCTGGTACACGATTTCAGCGTCGGACGAAGCAGCTGTTTCTGCAAATGAGCAGGTTAAAGCCAACGAACTGGCTTATTCCGGGGTGAAACAGGAAAATCTTGTTGGTTCCAGAACTACGCTGGACGTTCTCAACGCCGAACAGGAATTGGTCGATGCACGGGTTTCAGCTGTGCTGGCGCGGCGTGAGCAAGTCGTGTCGCGGTACTCACTCATTGCATCGGTTGGTAAACTGACAGCTGATTATCTCAGCCTTGGTGTGGAAAAGTATAATCCTCAGTACAATTACGACCGGGTCAGAGATAAATTGTTTGGTACCGATATCGTCGAATCAGATTAACATTTAACCCAATTTTTCGTTTTGTCGGAAACTAAGGGGATTGGGTTTTAAAATGAGTGCTGTTGAGGCGACCTCTGAACCTAGTATGGAAGAAATTCTCAGCTCGATTCGCAAGGCGATCAGCGAAGATCATTCTCGTGCAAATAGTGGTGCACCTGATCCGTTTGGTTCAAACTCTCCTGCTGCTTCTGCGTTTTCAAAACCGGTAGAAGGCAAACAGTTTGACACTGCTTCACATGCCAAACATGACCCGTTTGCAGCGTTGAACGCAAAACTGGATGAACGCAAACACCGTGAGCATAATGTTTCACCAGAAGTGCGTTTGCCGGAGATAAAGACCGAAGTTCGTCCTGAACCGAGACAGGAGAGGGTGGCACCTCCCACACCTCAAGTTGAACAAGCTCCAGCTCCGCGTAACCCGTTTTCTCAACCGGCTGCTGCAAATAAACTGGCACCTGCTCCAGCAGCGCCCCCACCTCAACCCCGTCCTGCTGCACATCGTGAACCTGTGGCACCGCCGCAGCGCGCCGTAGCCGAAGGGCCTGTGGCGCCTTCTGAGTTCAAACCATTTACTCAAGCATTTGCGACTGCGGGCAAACATGCCGCAGCGCCAGCACCTCAGCAATATGCACCGACGCAGCCAGCGCCAGCGCCTAGACCTGCACCTGTGGCGCAAAGTCTTGCCTCAACCAATGAAATTCAGACCGAATCTTTACTGTCTGTCACTTCAGACGCGGTTGCGAGTGCAGCATTCAATCGTTTGTCGGCAACGCTCGACACGAAAACCGCTTGCAGTAAAACCGTTGAAGATTTGGTGGTCGACATTCTGACCCCCATTTTGAAACAATGGCTGGATCAGTATCTGCCAGAGCTGGTTGAAGAACTGGTCCGGGTGGAAATTGAACGTGTTGCGCGCCAACGCGGTTGACATTACCTCCAAATTTTAGTGTTACACCACCAAAGCCAGTGCGCTGCTGCGCATTTGCTATGTTTTGGCGCGATTTAAACGAACACTTGCATTGCCCATCCGGGCAGTTGCATCAGCCGGTATTTTGACATGCTAGAGAAAACCTACGATCCCCACGCCATCGAACCCCGTCTGTATGAGGCGTGGGAAACATCCGGCGCGTTTAAATCTGGTCAGAATTTGGGGGCCGAAACGTATTGCATCGTCATTCCACCACCCAATGTTACCGGTTCTTTGCATATGGGCCATGCGCTCAATAACACCATTCAGGACATTCTGATCCGTTTTGAGCGCATGCGTGGCAAAGATGTGTTGTGGCAGCCCGGCATGGACCATGCGGGCATTGCCACGCAAATGGTGGTTGAGCGCCAGTTGATGGAAAATAATCAGCCGTCACGCTGGGATATGGGACGGGAAAAATTCGTCGAAAAGATCTGGGAATGGAAGGCTGAATCTGGCGGGCGAATTAACGGACAATTGCGCCGTCTGGGCGCATCATGCGACTGGTCGCGCGAGCGTTTCACCATGGATGAGGGCCTGTCTCAGTCTGTTTTGAAGGTTTTTGTGCAGCTCTATAAAGAGCGGCTGATCTACAAAGATGTGCGCCTTGTGAACTGGGATCCGAAACTGCTGACGGCAATTTCCGATCTCGAAGTGATCCAGACCGAAACCCAAGGCCACATGTGGCATTTCAAATATCCGATTGAGGGCGAAGACGGGCGTTTTGTAACCGTTGCCACCACCAGACCGGAAACCATGTTGGGCGATTCCGGCATTGCAGTTCACCCCGACGATGAACGCTATGCCAAGCTGATCGGTAAAAACTGCATTCTGCCGCTTGTTGGCCGCAAAATCCCGATTGTTGCTGATGAATATGCTGATCCAGAACAGGGGTCTGGCG
>CAJQND010000420.1 GCA_905479595.1 uncultured Hyphomicrobiales bacterium | reverse complement strand
GTTCCAGACAAGCGCTAAGTAGTTGTTTACCCGAGAACTTTTTCCATCTTATCAAACGAAGCATTCCAACCCTGATTGTGCTGATCGCGATGTTCTGCTTCAGCAAACAATGCCTGATGCATCGTCATTTCCGTTTCGCCGCCACTCTCCGCAAGCTCTACAGTAATGGCCGTTACATGCCCCCGGCCCTCTGGGTAATTCCAGCCAAAGGTAAAGACCAGCCGGTCCGGTTCGGCGAGCTCCTCGTAGGTTCCTGCAGCGATATTTTCGCCACCTTCCGGCGATTTCACCACAGCACGAAACTGTCCGCCTGCTTTTAGATCAATCTCGCATTCAGGGACCGTATAACCGCCCGGCCCCATCCATTTTGCAAATTGATCAGGTTTGGTCCAAGCATCATAAACCGCCTGAGCCGATGCTTTAAACGTTCTCGAAATGACGAGCGTTCTGTCCTGAATTTTCTCATTTTGTGCCATTTTCACTCTTTCCTCTCATGATTTATCCCCGCCTCTTGCAAATGCGCATCGAGCTTGTCGAAGCTACTTTCCCAAAAGGCGCGTACGTCTTTTAACCAGTCTTCGGCAGCCGTCATTTCCTCTGTACGAAGAGAAATAATACGCGTTTGCGCTTCTACCCGGCGTTTAATTAACCCAGCCCGTTCGAGCACTTTCAGATGATTGGTGATCGCTGGTGCAGTCAGAGCAAACATCGCCGCCAGCTCGCCAACTTTTGCACTGCCCCGGGCAAGCGTTTCCAAAATTGACCGGCGTACAGGATGGGCCATAGCCCCAAAACGTAAAGTTAATACATCTTCCATATTCATTATCCATTTAATTTAATGATCTTTTAATTAAATGGATGATGAATGTCAAGGATGTTTTGCCCGCCAGGATGCCGGACTGGAAACGAAATCAGCCATCGAGCCTGACAATGCCTGGGAGACACCCCAGCAATAGTTCACGAGAACACTACCACTTGCGAAATTGGAAACTTCCAGGCTGTCACGATTTGCAAATATTCCACGCCGGCGAATGAGTTTGGCGGGCAAGGGGCTACAGGAGAAATGCTGCGGGGCAAGCAAATAGGCCACGCCCAATGTATCAAATGGTGAAAAGCCGGAAGCACCCAGTGTGTCTTGCCAGAACCTAAGCCAGCCAATTGAGCGCTTGGCAATCCACAGATCAAGCCCGCCCTGCGCCTCAAGCCTGTCAAGATCAGAGGGCATCACACTTACCTGCCGCCCGGCCTCGAAGGGCACCAAATGGATAGCAACTCCGGAGCGCAAAATAATGTCGAAGGCATCAGGGTCTTTTCGAAAATTGAGATCATGAAAATGCAAAACCGGCGTTTTGCCAACTTTAAACACCTGTCCCGGCCTTTGCCCGGCGATGGCAATAATGGCTTCAATCCGATGCGCCAATTCAGGATACGTCTTGAGCAGCAGCGCGACATTTGTTAACGGCCCTAATGCCAGCAATGTCATCGACCGTTGCCTAAGAGCTGATGCAAGCTGGTGAACTGCTTCTGGCAAATCAACATCATCGTTTACAGGCGATTGCGAACCGGAAAATAACGGCGGAATCTTCAGTTCTTTTTCGCTTCTGGCGATTTCGGCAAGCAGATCACTTGCCACCCCGCTTGCCTTCTCGTGGCTGACGTTTCCAAAGACCGTACTTATGGCAACCACATTCAGGCCAGGTGCTCGCATGGCTGCTACCAACGCCCAGCAATCATCGACATCATCGCTGCGCGCCAGACCACATGCCGGGTCTGCGTCAATCCAAACATCCCGTTTTGCGGCAAAAACCGGTGTGCTTAACACCATCCAGCAGCAGATCATCAAAAATACGCGAAGGATCATCACCGTTCACCAAGAACGCACACCGCCGGAAAAGGCCGCAATGGCAGCTCTTCCACCCGCACGTTCTTGAAACCGGCGGCCTCCATATGCCCGGCAATATTTTTTGCCATTTCAAGCGCATCAACCCGGCTGGGATTTTTATTCCGCGGCAAATAGGTTGTTGCCGCAACGCCATTCGGTTTCAGGTGAGAATACAATTTTTGAAACGTCGTGGCCGGGTCAGGAAGAAACTGGACAACGTTGACGCTGTAGATTTTTTCAAAACCACCATTGGCAACAACAAAACCATCCACATTGCCAAGCTGCAGTTCAAGCCGCCCTTGCCGGTAGGCTTCAGCATTCCTGGCACGCGCCTGATCAAGCATGGTCTGCGAATGATCAAGGCCGATCACCTTGCCGACGTCAACGCGCGCAAGACAGGAATTCAGCGCCAGTCCAGGGCCACAGCCAATTTCAAGAACGCAGTCACCCGATTGCACATTCAATAAATCAACAGTCCATTGATTGCGCGCACGGTTCGAGCCGCGGTGGGCCATGACCCAGCCAGCAGCAGAACCCATAACACCTGAGGGTTTCATGAACTGCCTTACGATTGCTTGGCGCAGGCTCATGGCATGGCTCAATCGGAACGCCGGGCGGCAATCCAGCGGAAGGTGGACATCACTCCAAGCAAAACAACAAACGCAATTGCATGCTTAAACCGGGCCTGCGGCAACTGAAAGAGATCCACCGCCAACGTGTTCCACGACCACAACACCGCAATACTTCCAACCAGAAACAAAGCCATCGCAACAGCAATCGCTTTTGCAGTGCTCATTTCTCGCCATACGTGTTTCTCAATCATTTTCCGTTCCTTTCATTGTGTCCTTCAACGCGTCATTCAATTTGCTCAAAACCGTTTGTGCTACCTCCAGCTCATTGCCGGTGAACGCGGCGGACAAACGCTCCAATTCATGCATTTCCCGACGCCTGATCTCCTCAAAAAGCCCGAGCCCATGTTCATTCAGAAAAACCAGATATGTCCGCTTGTCGGCCGGGTTATCTCGGACCTCTACGAGGTTCTCCCCGGTCAACCGGTTGACGATGAGTTGAATATGCTGACGCGACACGCTCTTTGTCCGCGCAATTTGCGGAACGGTCATTTCACCGCCGCCAGCGAGGCTTTCCATAACCGCGCGCATGGCGGAGGTGGCACCAAGGTCGCGGTGCATTTCATCAGCCCGTGCCCGCGCCAGATTAAACGACAGGCGAACGCCAGAAATAACCTCGTTCAGTTTTTTCGCTTCGGGTTTCATATGAGGGCAATCCATATTGACAACTATATTGTCAATATAAACATGACAACTGAGTTGTCAATAAAGCGATTGACGACACGTCGTCGTCAGGTTGGATTAGATGAAAGTCCGCTTCCCGCCTCAGCCAACCGCCTTGGCAGATGCAAGTTCATAGCCTTTGAACTGTTCGCGCAATCGCAATTTGGAGATTTTGCCCGTGGCGGTGTGTGGGATTTCTTCAACGAAGGCGACATCTTCAGGCATCCACCATTTCGCGATCTTGCCCTCCATGAACGCCAGAATGCTTTCCTGACTTGGTGAGCAGCCTTCCTTGGCAACAATGATCAGCAATGGGCGTTCATCCCATTTTGGATGCGCAACACCGATCACCGCAGCTTCCGTCACTTCTGGATGACCGATGGCAAGATTTTCAAGATCGATGGAGGAAATCCATTCTCCGCCCGATTTGATCACATCCTTTGAACGGTCGGTAATTTGCATATAACCGTTTTCATCCAGGGTTGAGACATCGCCGGTGTCGAAAAAGCCTTCATCATCGAGAATATTGCCGCCTTCGCCCTTGTGATAAGCACTGGAAACACCTGGGCCCCGCACCATAAGATGGCCGAACGCCTTGCCATCATTGGCCAGCACATTGCCATCATCATCGGTGATCTTCATTTCAATGGTATAGGCCGGTCTTCCTTGTTTCACCCGGGCCACTTTCCACTCTTCATCGCTCAGACCGGGTTTTCGGGTGCACAGGCTGCCCAGAGGGCTCATTTCCGTCATGCCCCAGGCGTGAATTACCTGCGCATCATAGTTTTGCTCAAACGCATCCATCATGGATTCAGGACACGCCGCCCCGCCAATCACAACCCGGCTAAGATCAGGAAGTTTCTTCGCAGGATTGGCTTCCAGATATTGCAAAAGCATAAGCCAGATGGTCGGCACCGCCGCTGTTAAGGTGACCTTTTCCTCGGTCAGCAGTTCAAAGATGGACGCCCCATCCATTTGCGCGCCAGGCAGGACCAATTTACCGCCGCTCATTGGCACCGAAAAGGCCATCGACCAGGCATTCGCATGGAACATCGGCACGACCGGCATAATCGTTTCGCGGCTCGAAACACCCAAGGCATCCGCAGCACAGGTGGCCATGGCGTGCAGTACATTGGAGCGCTGCGAATAGACAACTCCTTTGGGGTTGCCAGTGGTTCCAGACGTGTAGCACATGCCACACGGGATCGTTTCATCAAGCTTCGGCCAGACAAATCCGGCATCGCCCTCGCTTAGCAATTCCTCATAACAAACAACGTTTTTAAGTGTGGTTTCGGGCATGTGCGCCCGGTCGGTCATGATCACGAAACCCTTTACCGTATCGAGCTGGTCCTGCACCGCTTCGAGAATGGGTACAAAGGTAAGATCAAGGAAAAACCAGCCATCATCCGCATGGTTGATAATGTAGGTCAACTGCTCGGTGAAAAGGCGCGGGTTCAACGTATGCACCACGCCACCAATGCCCATCACCGCATACCAGGTTTCCATGTGGCGATAGCCATTCCACGCCATGGTGCCAACAACGTCTCCTTCTTTGATGCCCAGCTTCTTTTGTGCTGCATCGGCGAGCTGGCGGGCGCGCCCCGCCATATCTGCATAGGTGTAGCGGTGAATCGGGCCTTCCACAGTGCGCGAAACAACTTCCACGTCACCATGATAGGTTTCCGCGTGGTCAAGAACGGTGTGCACCAGCAATGGCCAGTCCTGCATCAGCGCTTTCATAGATCGTCTCTCCCCCAGGGTCTTTTTCGTTTTGTTGGCTAATTGTTAATGATCGCCAATGGTTTATGCAATACGCGGGTCAATCGGCGTGGAGCCTTTGAGACCAAGAATATCTTCCAGCAGTTTTGCGCCCGTAATTACCTGCGCATCGCCGCGCGGGGGACCTATAATCTGAATGCCTACCGGAAGGTTTTCCGATGTGAAACCGGCAGGCAGGGACAATGCCGGGCAAGCCACATTGGTAATCGCATAGGCAATAGCCAGCCACTCGACATAATTACTGAATTCATGGCCATCGCAGCGCTCCACATAGCGTTGCTCGACCGGGAATGCTGCAACAATGGTCGCTGGTGCCAAGAGCAAATCGTAAGTTTTAAAGAACTCCAGCATCCGCTGATACATGGCAGCGCGTTGATGTTCAGCTTTCACCACATCCTCAGCGCTGAGTGCCAGCCCTTTTTCGATGTTCCAGATCACTTCAGGTTTGAGCTTATCGCGATGGTTTTCCAAAAGCGGTTTCATGCCAATCGCGAAACTGAGCGCCCGCAATGTCTGGAAACATTCATGGGCCTCGCGCAAATCGGGCTCTGCCTCGACCACTTCCACCCCTGCTTCTTCAAACCTGCGCCCGGCAGCCATCACGATCTCTGCCACTTCCTTATCCACCGGGGTAATGCCAAGGTCACGGCTCAACGCCACCCGTTTCGGACGCGGGCCGGTGCGGGCCATCTCAAGGTAAGAAACCCCGTCATGGGGAATGGAGATCGGGTCCTCGCGCTCTTCCCCGCGCATGGCGTCAAACAGCATGGCCAAATCTTCCACAGTGCGCGCCATGGGCCCAGATGCGCCAAGAATGCCGCCGATCTCGGAGCCCGGTGCTGCAGCAACCCGGCCAGGGGAAGGCCGCATGCCAACAATGCCACAAAAACTTGCCGGGTTACGCAAACTGCCACCCATGTCAGAGCCTTGTGCGACCCATGCAGTTCCAGAGGCCAGAGCAGCAGCCGCACCGCCAGAAGACCCGGCAGCAGAACGCGACGTGTTCCACGGGTTCAGGGTTTTGCCGAAAACCTCATTGAACGTGTTCGCACCAGCGCCGAATTCCGGCGTATTGGATTTTGCATAGATGACGCCGCCTTCCCCCTCAAGGTGACGCACCATGACGTCTGATACGTCAGGAACAAAATCTGTAAAAATCGGTGACCCCTGGGTTGAACGCACCCCTTCCACATCTGATAAATCCTTGATTGGAACCGGCAACCCGGCAAGGACACCGCGTTCAGCCATCGGTAATTTCATCAAATTTTTCGCGTGTTTACGGGCGCGCTCAAAGCACAAGGTGGGCAAGGCATTGACCTGACCATCAACCTCGGCAATGCGCGCTTCAAGCGCATCGAGAAGCTCAAGCGGGCTCACTTTGCCTGCCTTTAACAGGTCCACGATCTGTGTGGCATTTTTCCGAATAAGTGTACCGGTCATATGCGGCATATCCCCTGACTGTTTATCCAACCACATTATCGGACTTGCCATGCGCTTCAAGCCTCGTCTATCACTCAGGAGAAGAATTGTTCCGACGATATATATTTATGAGGATTTCCCCATGGCAACGCTTTCCAATATGGCAGTTCGCGACATCGAAACCGTCATCCATCCCTATACAAACCTCGCCACTCACCGCGAAGTGGGGCCGGTTATTATTGAAGAAGGTGATGGCATCTATGTGCGCGATGAGCGCGGCAAGGAATATATCGAAGGTCTGGCCGGGCTGTGGTGCACATCACTTGGCTATGGCAATGAAGAGCTGATCGACGCTATCACCACCCAGCTCAAACGCCTGCCTTACACCCATATTTTCGGCGGTAAGTCCAACGACATGGCGATTGAGCTGGCCGAAAAGCTGAAAGAGGTTGCGCCCTGTGAAGCCTCGAAAATCCTGTTTTGCTGCTCTGGTTCTGAAGCCAATGACATGCAGGTCAAGCTCACCTGGTATTACAACAATGCCCGTGGCAAGCCGGAAAAGAAAAAGCTGATTGCCCGGCATATGGGTTACCACGGGGTAACAGTTGCGTCTGGTTCGCTTACCGGGTTACCGCCTGTGCATAAAGAATTCGATCTGCCGATCAATAATGTGCTGCACACCTCGCGCCCTCACTACTACCATGATGGCAAGGAAGGCGAGAGCGAAGCTGAATTCACCGACCGCATGGTCGCTGATCTTGAACAAATGATCATCGATGAAGGCCCGGACACGGTTGCGGCCTTCTTCGCTGAACCTATCATGGGCGCTGGCGGGGTTATAATGCCGCCGGAAAACTATTTCCCGAAAATCCAGGCCATGCTGGCCTCTTATGATGTTCGCTTCATTGCGGATGAAGTAATTTGCGGGTTTGGGCGCACTGGCGAATGGTTTGGCTCGCAGTATTTTGACATCAAACCAACCTCGATCACCATGGCCAAGGCGATCACCTCGGCCTACTACCCGATGGGCGCGATCACCATTGAAGAAGACCTCTATCAGGCAATGCTCGACCAGAGCCGCAAGCTTGGCACATTTGGTCATGGCTACACCTATACAGCCCATCCAGTCGCTGCTGCCACGGCGGTGAAGACCCTTGAAATCTATGAGCGTGACAACATTATCGGGCACGCCGCCGCTATGGGCGAAACATTCCAGCGCCGCCTGCATGCATTGGGTGATCATCCACTGGTTGGCGAAACCCGTGGGTGTGGCCTTATCGGTGCAATCGAGATGGTGGCCGACAAGAAGACCCGGCGCAATTTCGATCCCTCGCAAGGGGTTGGTGGCAAAGCGGTCAACGCCGCCCTTGAGCATGGCTTCATCACCCGCGCCATGGCTGGTGATTCCCTTGGCATCTGCCCGCCATTGATCATCAAGGAAGACGAAATCAACGAAATGTTCGACCGTTTCGAAAAAGCTCTTGATGATACTGAAAACTGGGTTTCAAAAGAAAACCTGCGCACTGCGTAACATCAGGTCACTGATACTAAAAAAACCGCAGAATTTTTTGAAAGCCCCGCTGCAATGGCGGGGCTTTTTCTTATGTGGAAGGACGACAACACTGCTCTCCAGTTTTGTTGGTGCTATTGCTTTGGACTGGGGGAGAAAAAGTAAATGAATAAGTTGCAAAATTCAGCAAACATTACATACCGCCGTTCCACCGTAGAAGATATGACGGTGGTTTTTTCCCTTGTTTCGGCTTCCGTTCGGCTTCTCTCGCCCGTTCCCTATTCGCAAGATGTTGTGGACACTTGGATGCATGGCCGTGACGTTGAAGATTATCGATCAGATTGCGCTGATAGTCGCATCTGGATTGCGGAGATCGAAGGGCGGGCGATTGGGTTTTCCCACGGGGAAACGGGAGAGATTAAGCGGCTTTTCGTCGATGCAGACTTTGCAGGTTTTGGCGTTGGCGCTGCTCTCATGAAACGGGCTCTTGATGACGCGCTGTCTTGTGGCTCGGGCGAAGTTTTGATTGAAGCTACGTTGAATGCAGTACCGTTCTACAAAAAATGGGGATTCCACGAGGTTGGCGAAGGCGTTTTTCCAGGTAGGAAGGGTCTTCCGCCAATTCATGTGATCCAGCTGAACGCGAAATTCGGTGGTAAAAACGACTAACGACTTTTCATTCGAGGTAGAACCTAATTGTCATGTCGCAAGCGCGATCACGCAAGGGTATTATCTCTTGATACCGTGAAGAGGCGTAGAAGGCATTGGCAGCATCCATATCGACAAAGCGAAATACCGCAGCAATGTGAGGAGTGTCATCGCGACCGCGTTTGGTTGTGGCGTACTCACCGCGCACGACGACCTCTACATCCATTTCCTTCATCAAATTCGCAGCTAGTTTTATATAGTCTTGAAAGGCTTCTGGGTCTTTGATTTTTGCGTATGAGAAATTCAATACAGGCATCTTATGTAATTCCTTTTTGAGGCCGTTCCAGTGAAGTTTATCCAATGCGCTTCATCGAGTTTCAAATACGCCAGTCAAGACTTGCCATATCTCGAAAAATTCTTGGCCCCGATGACTTTAATATTGCGACGCGAGGTTATTTTGACGTTCATTTGTGGCCGGAGTGCAAAACAAATAACGAGTGATCAGAGAGCCCCGCCGCGATTGCGGGGTTCTTAGTTTTGGTGCGGATTATCTGAGTGACCACTTTTGCTGGCAGGGTCTGGGTCCAGTTAACCGCGACCTGTTTCCCAGCGAGCGAAACGCCAAGTAAGGCCCGGCGGTCCGCATTGGGCAAGACCAGTCGCGGCTTGCCCTTCGCCGCCATGGGCAAAACCGTGCTCATGTCCTGAATGCGCGATCCAATGAAATGATTGGAAAATCCAAATCGCTCTGCCTGCAACGTGAGCTTGCCTTTGGCAAAATTCCAGAATTGCAATGTGCCGCCTATATGTGGCGTAACAACAATGGCGACTTCCTTGCTACCATCCAGATCAAAGTCGGCGATGCCCGCCGGGTTCAGCCAGCGGTTGGCGGTGCCGATAAACGGCGTACGGGCAAGGCGCACCAATTTGCCTCCGCGGACACCGAGCACTGCCAATGCGGCCCCTTTGCGCAAATGCGAGTTCACCACAATGATCTCGTCGCGGCCATCTCCATCAAGATCGGCAATGCGTGCATGGCGGTCTTCAAAAACCTCATCTTGCGGCAGAATATAGCTGAGTTGGCGGCCTTTTGCGGTTTCAACGCGCACGCCTCCAGCTTCAATGCGATCCCCCAATACCCCATGGGCATAGCGTTGCACCGGCTGGATGAGCCAGGCTTTGCGAATTTCCCCTTTGCCACGCGCCATAACCCCATCAGGCAAGCCGCCTGTGGGAACGGACAAAGATTTGGGTTTGGCGGGAGCTTTTTGTTTCACCACACCTTCACTGGTAGCGCCAAATCCTAACGTCCAGCCATTTTCAAGCTGCACACCAATCTGGCCGTTTGCTGCCCAAACATTAACAGCGCGCGCACCAAGGCTTACGTCAACGCGCTTGAATTCTTCTGCAAATGCATTGCCCACCCCTGCCATTGTCAAAATGACACCAACACACCACGCGCAAACCCTCACGATACAAGTGCCTGTTCGAGATCGGCGATCAGATCGCCTTTGGCTTCGATGCCTATCGAAAGCCGAATAAGATTTGGGGCTACCAGCGATTCAGGTCCTTCAACTATTTTTCGATGCTCTGCAAGGCTCTCCACCCCACCCAATGAGGTCGCAGGAATGAACAGGTTTAGCGCTGTAGTGACCTTTTTGGTTTCTTCGACACCGCCTTTCACCAATACAGACATCATGCCACCAAACCCGCCTGTCATCTGGCGCTTGGCGGTCTCATGGCCAGGGTGGCTTTCCAACCCTGGATACAGCACCGCTTCCAGGTTTGGATGGTTCTCAAAGTGGCGCGCAATGGCCATGGCATTTTCGCAAGAAGCTTCCACCCGCACAAAAAGCGTACGCATGCCACGCAGCAACAGCCACGCTCCGAACGGATTGAGAATGGAACCGAGATGCAGGCGGTTCACCTTCAATTCTTCCCACAATGCGTTTTCTTCCGCACAGACAAGCGCACCTGCCAGCACATCGGAATGGCCATTGAGATATTTGGTGGCCGAATGAAACACAATATCAGCGCCAAGCGATATGGGCCTGGTGAGAGCTGGCGTTGAGACCGTCGAATCCACCGCCAATATCGCTCCTGCCGCATGAGCAGCCAGGGCGGCGGCGGCAATGTCAATCACGTCCCAGGTGGGGTTTACCGGTGTCTCAATCCACACAAGCTTGGTGACGCCGGGTCTGATTGCCGCTTCTAGTGCATCATCATTGGTCTGGTCGAACAACGTGAATTCTACACCGCGCCGCTCGGAGATAATCCGCAGCCAGGAAAGCCCGCCGTGATACATGATCTGCGGCGCGACCACATGGTCGCCCGGGCGCAAACTCTCACATAACGTTGTGAATGCGGCCATGCCGGATGAAAACAGCATCGCATTCGCCCCTCCTTCCAGTACAGCGAGCACTTCTTCCACCTGCGCGGCGGTTGGGTTGCTCTCGCGGCTGTATGATACCGGGTTTAGGAGGTCATAGTTTCCATCGCGGGCAAAG
>CAJQND010000419.1 GCA_905479595.1 uncultured Hyphomicrobiales bacterium | reverse complement strand
TATACCCCGAGTGCATTGACGACAATGTCTGCCTGAAACGTTCCGGTATCACAAATTACGTCAGTTACTTTGTCCGAAGTGGTTTCAAATCCTTTGATCTGCGTATTCCAATTGAATTTCACGCCTTTGGCCGTGCAAATTTCTGCCAGCGCCTGGGCAAAAAGGTGTGCGTCGCCGGATTCATCTCCGGGCGCAAACAAGGCGCCGGCAATTTGGTCTTTCACTGGCGCAAGCGCTGCGTCCTTTTTCGCGACGCCTTCACGATCCAGCACATCAATCTTGACTCCATTCCTGGTGAGCAGGTCAGCGCGCGAAATTGCGGCGTCAAGGGCGCTTTGGGTTCTGTAAAAATAAATCAACCCACCGGTGTTTCCATCAAACTGCAATTTTTGGCGGGCCAAGGTTTGGTGGAAAATGCTTTGCGAATAGATGCAAAGCCGCGCCTTGCGCTGGGTGTTGATTGCGGCATGTTCTGACGTGCACTGACCGATAAATTTTACCATCCAGCGCCACAAGCCCGGATCAAGAGATGGGCGGAACCGCAAAGCCTGATCGTTTCGCCACAAGCTGCGAAGTAAAACCTTAGGCGCGGCAGGCGAGGACCATGCATAAGCATGGCCAGGTGCAAACAATCCTGCATTGGCAAAGCTTGTGAACATGGCCGCACCGTCAGCGCGGTCGAGCACAGTTACCTCCCAACCATCCCGGTTGAGTTCATAAGCTGTGGTAACGCCCGCCAGCCCGGCGCCTAAAATCAAAGCTTTCATGACGCGCTCTTTCAAAGTGCCTCTGAAAGACTAGAACAGCGCCCGCTCACATTGAAGCACTTTTATGTAGGCGTGGGCTGGTAACTTACCACCTCGAATTCAATAGCGTCGCTGTCTCTAAAGTAAAATCGCCGCCCGGGTTCATAGTCCGCATGGGAATGAGGTTTATATCCAGCTTCACACACCAGCGCCTCAACCTTTTCCAGATCGTCAACAATCACTCCAACATGGTTGAGGCCGCCGCGGGTGGAATAACTGTCTTGCCGGGCGGCGTTCTGACCATCTTTCGCATAAACCGCGATATAACTGTCATCACCACCCACATGAACCGAGGTGCCGCCATCAATCGCATCGCCTTTCCAACGGATGCGCCAGCCAAACAGCGTGCAGAGACGCTTTGCGGTCTGCAGCGGGTCACTGACGGTAATGTTTACATGTTCGAGAATTGCCTGGGTCATCATGATCTCCTTTGGGGCATAAGTTCGGGGTCCAAATATTAGAAAAAAGGGCGGGTTGCGGAAAATATGATACTATTGTAATTCCTCAAGTTAACTTGAGGTCAAGGTATTTTTTATTATTGTTTGTGGGAGAAAAATCGATGCGGTCATCAGACTGGTTATCCATTGGCCAGCTTGCCAAGCGCACTGGTCTGGCTGTGTCCGCAATCCGGTTTTATGAAACAAAGGGATTGATCGCGCCAGGACGCAATGCTGGCGGGCAGCGACGCTTCCGCCGATCTGATATAAGGCGTTTGTCTTTTGTGCTGGTGGCGCAACAATTTGGTTTCACCATTACCCAAATCCGCGATCGCCTCGAAGCGCTTCCAGACGGCCGCACGCCAAACAAGGCTGATTGGACACGCATCAGTGCCGGATTCCGCAAAGACCTTGATGAGCGGATTGAAACCTTGCTTCGGCTGCGCGATTTGCTGGATGGCTGCATAGGCTGCGGGTGTTTATCCTTGCAGAGCTGCAAGCTGTACAATCCAGACGACCGCGCGGCTGCCACCGGCTCTGGCCCACGCTATGTGTTGGAAGAACGCACGCCGTAAACTGCCTACTTGAAGCAATCTGCATGCTGGTGCATTACAATGCGTCCGATAGTGATTTTACGAGGTTTCACATGGCTGGTTTTCCGGAAATTCAGCGCCGCACATCTGTGGGCGTGATGGTGGGTAATGTGCAAGTTGGCGGCGGTGCACCGGTTGTGGTGCAGTCGATGACCAACACAGATACTGCAGATATCGACGCCACAGTCAGGCAAGTCGCAGATTTGCATATGGCGGGTTCTGAATTGGTGCGCATCACAGTTGACCGTAAGGAAGCCGCCGCTGCCGTTGCCCCGATCCGCGACAAGCTCGCCGCCATGGGACTGGATGTACCTTTGGTCGGTGATTTTCACTATATCGGCCACACTTTGCTGCGTGATTACCCCGAATGCGCTGAAGCTTTGGCAAAATACCGTATCAATCCCGGCAATGTGGGCTTTAAAAACAAACGCGACCGCAATTATTCAATGATGATTGAAAAGGCCGTAGAGTTTGGCAAAGCGGTGCGCATCGGGGTGAATTGGGGGTCGTTGGATCAGGAATTGCTGACCGCGAACATGGATGCAAATGCCGCCAGTGATGCGCCGCGTGATGTGCGTGAAGTCATGCATGAAACCATGGTGCAGTCTGGGTTAATGTCTGCCGCTCGGGCGGAAGAACTGGGCCTTGGCCGCGACCGCATCATCATTTCCGCCAAGGTTTCCGAGGTGCAGGATCTGATTGCCTGTTACCGTCTGATTGGCGCACGCTCCGACTATGCACTCCATCTTGGCCTTACAGAAGCTGGTATGGGATCAAAAGGTATTGTTGCCTCGACGGCTGGGCTCGCGGTTTTGTTGCAGCAGGGCATCGGCGATACGATCCGCATTTCCCTGACCCCTGAACCTGGTGGTGACCGGACAAAAGAGGTTCAGGTTGGCCAGGAGATCGTGCAGGCCCTGGGTTTGCGCTCGTTCATGCCGGAAGTGATCGCATGCCCTGGCTGCGGGCGCACCACGTCGACGGTGTTTCAGGAACTCGCGCAGGATGTACAGACGTTCTTGCAGGATCAACGCCAGGTTTGGCGCGAAAAATATGATGGCTTTGAGGAGTTGCAGGTCGCGGTTATGGGCTGCATCGTCAATGGACCAGGCGAGTCCAAGCATGCTGATGTTGGAATTTCCCTGCCAGGTACCGGCGAAGTACCGGCCGCACCGGTTTTCATCGATGGTAAAAAAGTCAAAACCCTGCGTGGCGAAGACATCACCGACCAGTTCAAGACGATAGTTGAAGAATATGTCGAGAACCGCTGGGGCAGCAGTTAGATCACAGTACTAGCGCGCTGTGGTTGGATCGATGATTGAGAAGATTTCGGTGATTTTATTTGCCGGAAATCCACTTAACTCGGCGTGTTTGTTGATTACTGCCTCGTCTTTTGCCAGGTAGATACAAAACGTCTTGTTTCCGGCAACATAAGACTGAACCCATTGGATATCTGGTGCGAGTTGGCTTAGGGCGTCGTTGGATGTTCTTGCTGCCCCGGATAATTGTTCCTGCTCAAATGAACCAACTTCAGGAATCTCACGCTCAATGACAAATTTTCGCATTTGATAATCTCCCAGCATAACGAGCTTGCCTGACTGCAATGCCCGAAAGCCAAGTATGCCCTTTTTCAGGTCAAAGAAGGAGAAATTCGTTTTTTGGCTCAGTAGAGCTGCTTTTGATAGCGCGCGGTTTTTTCTTCATCCGTTTCAATAACACCGCTGCCACCTGCGTGATCGCGCAAGATTTGCCCGGCACTTGGCAAAGTGCCTGCGGTGATGCGGCTTTCAGGATCCCATAATTTTGCCCGCATGATCGATTTTGCGCAATGGATGAAAACTTCCTCCACACGAACGAGGAGACAGCTGGTGGGCTCACGGCCCTTAACAGCTGCGGCGGCTCTCAATTCAGCGTCATCGCGAATTTCAGCGTGGCCGTTAATGCGCAAGGTTTCCTGCCAGCTGGGGATCAGAAATATCAATCCTACTTTGGGGTTTTCGAGAATATTCCCCATCGTGTCCAGTCGGTTATTGCCGGGCCGGTCGGGGATCGAAATACGGGTGTCGTCGACAACCTGAACAAAGCCCGGTGCATCGCCTTTTGGCGTGATATCAGCTTGCCCTGCAGCGTTTTGCGAAGACATCAACAGATAGGGAGAATGGGAAATAAGCAAACGGCAATGGGCATCGATATGGTCAATAACCTTGGTCACAGCGCGGCCACTTGCAGCAGGGTAAAGCTTTCGTAGTTCCTCAAGAGTGGAGATTTTGGCCATGGCCTATTTTTTCCTCTCTATCATAAACCGTGCCGCCTCGCGCAAAGTGCTGGCGCTTTCGCCATAAGCATCCAATGCTGCGCATCCGTCTTGCACCAATTCGTTGGCTTTCTTCTTTGCGCCATCCAGCCCGAAAAGATCAATAAACGTTGCTTTGCCGGCCTCGGCATCTTTCTGGGTTTGCTTGCCAAGTTCTTCCGGTGTCGATTCCTGGTCAAGAATGTCATCGGCAATCTGGAATGCCAGTCCGATTTTTTCGGCATAGGTTTCAAGAGCTTTGCGATCTTTTTCACCTGCTTGCGCCAAAGTTGCACCGGCAACCAGTGCATAGCGGAACAGCGCGCCTGTCTTCATGCCCTGAAGGGTGATGATTTTTTCCAGATCATGGCTTTCTTCCGCTTCTGCCTGCAGATCAAGCATTTGCCCGCCGACCATTCCGTTGGCACCTGACGCAATTGCCAGTTCCGAAACCAGATTTGCACGCACGCTTGCCTCAGGATGCGTGTCGGGATGGCTCAGGATTTCGAAGGCAAATGTCAAAAGCCCGTCGCCTGCAAGAATCGCAGTCGCCTCGTCAAAGGCGATGTGGGTGGTGGGTTTGCCACGCCGTAAATCGTCGTCATCCATGGCTGGCAGGTCGTCATGTACAAGCGAGTAGCAATGAATGCACTCAACGGCCACACCTGCGCGCAGGGCCTGCTTGCGATCCACCTCGAACAGTTTGGCGCTTTCACACACAAAAAACGGCCGTAAACGTTTCCCCTGGCTAAGCGATGCATAGCGCATGGCGTCAACCACTTTGCCTGCTGGGGCGTTTTGCCGGGTCAACAGGGTGCCGAGCAGA
>CAJQND010000418.1 GCA_905479595.1 uncultured Hyphomicrobiales bacterium | reverse complement strand
TCTCGTACCTGCTACAACTTTACCATCCTTTGTTGCTTCTTCGTTGGCATGCGATGGGATTACAGAAGCAGGTTTCACCAATTCGTTGACAACATATGCTGCCTCCTTGGGGCCCGTTGTGAACGTATCGCCTATATTTATTACCACTAGTTTTGCATCATAGAAGCCGCGCACTACTTTTTCTTGTTCAGCAGTCATGCCCGTATCACCAGAAAGATAGGCAACAACACCGTTAGAGAACCGCAATACGTAACTGGTTGGAGGGCCCACATATCCGCTAAATCCAGCTCGGCATTATGCTTACCTCCAACGTGATCAAAGTGCATATGGGAGACTAAAATAGCATCGACTTTACCAAGTCTGGGGTCATTCGCTCCAGCAACGGTCATGCCCGGGTCATAAAGTACTCGCGTACCATCAGGGTCTTCGAAAATCATTGCCCTGTCTAGTTTGCAAAACTCACCTGTTTGTCCTCCGAGGGGCGTAACTTTCACATTGTCAGCTGATGCAGCAAGAATTCCGCTACCCAGAAAAGTGGATGTTAACGCCAGTAAAACCATATTTTTGATTTTCATTGGAACCTCTCAAGGTTGTTTTTATCGGCTAAAGATTTCAAGCCTAAGTGCACGCCTAGTTTTCAAAGCATTGTGTATCTACAAGTGTTCATTGAAACGCAAAAATCAAACTAATAGACTTCACCTTGATAATTCAGTTTTTCGTGGATGCTAAACTGAAGATTGAGATTGCATAGATTTAGTGTTCGCCAGACGATGCCTCAGCAATCGCGCAAACACCACTACATGAATCACAGGAAGCAGTGGCACCATGACGTCTCCAAATGCGGGTCCCAAAGAGACCAATAGCATTTTTACATAGGTCAACAATCGCAGTCAGGCGGACAAGCGAAATAGATGTTTGCTACTACGTTCCAGTGCAACAGGCCTTGTGATGCGGCCCCTGATTAGTAACAATCGTTGTGCGCATTATCTGGAGGGTTGCCACGTTTGTTTGAGCATACACATAACCAGTTGCTTGTAATTGCCTCGCTTTTGGTCGCAATGATGTCTGGTTTTACCGGTTTGTCGCTGCTTAAGGGAGCTTCTGAACTTGCAGGGCGGAACCGCAAGGTTAGAATAGTGCTGGCCTCCATCGCCATGGGTGGTGGTGTGTGGTCTATGCATTTTGTCGCCATGTTGGGATTGCAACTCCCAACTCCATTTTTTTACGATCCTCTTATCACCATGGCTTCAGCCCTGATCGCCATACTGGTAGTGGGATTGGCGCTTCTTATTCTTCATTTCAGAATGCGCACGATATCAACGATGGTTGGATCCGGTGTCTTGGTTGGCATTGGCATTTTGGCAATGCACTATTTGGGCATGTCCGGCATCCGGCTTGTACATCCAATCTATCCGACCGTGGGTATTGCCGTCGCTATCTTTGTCTCAGTGGGTCTCAGTATTGCGACCGTTTTGATTGCCTATGGCAATCGCACTAACCTCAACATTATTCTTGGCACGATCGGCTTTGGCATTGCGGTATTTGCTGTTCATTTTGTCGCCATGGCAGGCACAAACTTTGTGATCGACGATAATGCAAAAGCCAATGGGTTGCTTATCAGCAATGAGACGCTGGCTCTTGGTGTGGCGAGCGCAGCTTTTATAATCTGCGGAGGGTTTCTCTTAACTGGATCGACGTTCTTTACCGACAGTTCCACAAATAAACGAGAACCAAAAGGCAATAATAATGTGAGTGTTGAGCCGCTACGCATTCCTTTCGAAAAGAACAACCGCACCTTCTTTGCCCATCCCTCAGACATAGCGGCAATCCGAGCAGAGGGGCACTACTCGATCCTTTATGTCCAACAGGAAAAACTATTTTGTCCATGGCCCATATCACAAATTATCAAGCGGCTGGCGAATGAGGAGTTTATCCAAGCTCACCGCAGCTATCTGATCAACACTGTCCATGTTTCCAGTTTTGAGAAAAAAAAGGACAACGGTATTTGCTATTTTGACGCGTTTGCATCTTTGGAAAAAGTGCCGGTCAGTCGTTCACGGCTCGCCGAAGTCCGCAATGCACTTGGATTGAGCTGACCTGGGGGTTCGCATTTCGGGTGCGTATATCGCAATTCGTGAAAATTCCGCGCCCTCTGTGAGTGGGAGGTTTGTTTTCAAGATTTATTGAAGAAGCATCCTCAAGAATAGATATTGGGAGGATATTATGATACCTGCTGCCTTTAATTATCATCGACCTGACACTATTGAGGGTGCGGTGAAACTTATCAATGAATTTGGAGATGAGGCCCGCGTAGTGGCCGGCGGGCACAGCCTCATTCCAATGATGAAGTTGCGCATGACGGGGTTGTCGCATCTTGTAGATTTGCAAGGTATCGGCGGATTGAAGGGCATTTCCGTCGATGGTGATACGATCACTATCGGCGCAATGACCACTCAACATGAACTGATCGTCCATAAACAACTTTCTTCACGTGCCCCAATCATTGCAGAAGCGGCGCTCCAGATTGCCGATCCACAGGTGCGTTATGTAGGCACGATCGGCGGTAATGTGGCCAACGGTGACCCTGGCAATGACATGCCAGGATTGATGCAGTGCTTGGATGCCATCTATTCTCTCCAAGGACCATCTGGTCAGCGATCCGTTCCGGCGCGCACTTTTTATGAAGCTGCTTATTTTACCGAACGGGAAGAAGATGAAATTCTTACCTCCATCTCATTCCAAGCCACAGGCGGTGGTTACGCTTATGAAAAGCAGAAGCGCAAGATTGGTGACTACGCGACGGCCGCTGCGGGCGTTCTTATTGAAAAGGACGGAGACAAATGTTCAGCAGCTTCGATCGCGCTGACTAACCTTGCAGATACGCCGATCTATTGTGAAGCAGCCGTCGCAGCACTTGTTGGAACAGCACTCGATCCTGGCGATGTCGGCGCTGCAGTGAAAGCCGCCGTCGATGCTTCCGACCCGTCGGAAGACAATCGTGGCCCCATTGAATTCAAGAAACACATTGCCGGCGTTGTAATTCGCTGCGCTATCGAACGTGCTATCGAGCGAGCCTAGTCTCGCGGGAGGAAAATCATGGAAAAAATGCACTTGAAAATGACGGTCAACGGCGAAGAAATGGAAACGCTGGCTGAGCCCCGGGAACTTCTAATCCACGTCTTGCGTGAGCGTTTAAACATTACCGGTCCGCACATTGGTTGCGAAACTTCCCATTGCGGAGCCTGCACTATCGATATGGATGGAAAGTCGGTCAAATCCTGCACTGTTTTCGCCGCGCAGGCTGGTGGTGCCGACATTACAACAATCGAAGGTCTTGGCAATCCTGACAATCTGCATGTGTTGCAGGAGATGTTCAAGGAACATCATGGGCTTCAATGTGGGTTTTGCACCCCGGGGATGATCACTCGTGCCTATCGGCTGCTTCAGGAAATTCCGGACCCGACGGAAGAGGAAGTTCGCTTTGGTATGTCGGGAAACCTGTGTCGCTGCACAGGTTACCAGAATATCGTCAAGGCCATTATGGCCGCCGCCACAGAGATGAATGCCACTAAGGAGGCTGCACAATGAACGAGATGATCCCTCCAAAAGCTGAACGTTCGGCCGCCCTCAAGGGCCTCGGCACATCGCGAAAACGGGTCGAAGACGCCCGCTTCACTCAGGGTAAAGGCAATTTTATCGATGATCTCAAATTGCCGGGTATGCTGTTTGGCGACTTTGTGCGCTCACCCTATCCTCATGCATATGTGAAATCGATCAACACGGACGCGGCCCTGGCAGTTCCCGGAGTAGTTGCGGTCTTGACTGCGGCTGACCTTGAACCTTTGGGTTTGCATTGGATGCCAACCCTTGCTGGTGACAAACAGATGGTCCTAGCTGATGGTAAGGTTCTTTTCCAGGGGCAGGAAGTGGCCTTTGTTGTCGCCAGTGATCGATATGTTGCAGCAGATGCGGTCGAACTGGTTGAAGTTGACTATGAAGAGCTTCCTGCTCTGGTGGATCCATTCAAAGCTGAAATCAAGGGCGCACCGATACTGCGTGAAGACATAGCCGACAATCTGGAAGGTGCGCACGGTGCGCGCCGACATCCAAACCACATTTTTACTTGGGAATCTGGCGAGAAGGAACAGACTGAGGCTGCAATCGGTGAAGCCGAAATTGTGGCGGAAGAAATGATTTATTATCACCGCACCCACCCGTGTCCGTTGGAAACCTGCGGGGCGGTTGCCAGCATGGACAAGGTAAACGGAAAACTCACCCTGCATGGCACATTCCAGGCACCTCATGCTGTGCGCACAGTTGCGTCATTGATATCAGGCATTGCTGAGCACAATATCCGTGTTATCTCTCCCGATATCGGCGGTGGGTTTGGCAACAAGGTTGGTGTCTATCCGGGATATGTCTGCTCTATCGTTGCAAGTATTGTCACCGGCAAACCGGTCAAATGGATTGAGGACCGGATCGAAAACCTGACCTCTACGGCCTTTGCTCGGGATTATTGGATGCAGGGCAAGATCTCAGCTACCAAAGAAGGGAAAATTACAGGTTTGTGGTGTCATACCACCGCCGACCATGGTGCGTTTGATGCATGTGCGGATCCGACCAAGTTTCCCGCTGGCTTTATGAATATATGCACCGGTTCCTACGACATTCCGACGGCCTATTTATGTGTTGATGGTATCTATACCAATAAGGCACCGGGCGGTGTCGCATATCGTTGTTCTTTCCGTGTCACCGAAGCCGCATATTTCATTGAGCGGATGATCGAGATGCTAGCGATTAAACTCAAAATGGATGCTGCTGAACTGCGCCGCATCAACTTTATCAAAAAAGAGCAGTTTCCCTACCAGTCAGCGCTAGGTTGGGAATATGATTCAGGCGATTATCATACCGCCTGGGAAAAGGCGCTTGAAGCCGTTAATTATACGGAGCTGCGGAAAGAACAGACTCAGCGGCTTGAAGATTTCAAGGCTGGAGCAACGCGATCTCTTATGGGGATTGGCCTTTGCCACTTCACCGAAATCGTCGGGGCAGGTCCCGTTAAGAACTGTGATATTCTTGGTTTGGGTATGTTTGATTCATGTGAAATTCGAATTCACCCAACTGGTTCAGCCATTGCTAGGCTGGGTACGATTTCGCAAGGCCAGGGGCACGCAACGACATTTGCACAAATTCTGGCGAGTGAGATTGGCATTCCAGCTGATGATATCACACTGGAGGAAGGCGATACCGATACCGCCCCATACGGTTTGGGTACCTACGGATCTCGCTCGACGCCAGTTGCCGGTGCTGCAACAGCAATGGCGGGGCGTAAAATTCGAGCAAAGGCACAGATGATCGCGGCTTACCTTCTGGAAGTACACGATGACGATGTCGAATGGGACGTAGATCGTTTCGCGGTTAAAGGGGCTCCGGAGCGCTTCAAAACGATGAAAGAAATCGCATTTGCCTCTTACAGCCAGGAAATCCCCGGTGTTGAGCCCGGCTTGGAAGCCGTCAGTTATTACGACCCACCCAACATGACCTATCCGTTCGGCGCCTATATCTGTGTAATGGATATTAACGTGGATACCGGCATTGCCGATATCCGGACCTTTTATGCACTCGATGATTGTGGCACACGGATCAATCCCATGATCATCGAAGGTCAGGTCCATGGGGGGCTTACCGAAGCTTTCGCCATCTCCATGGGACAAGAACTTGCCTATGATGACATGGGCAACGTGAAGACTGGTTCTTTGATGGATTTTTTCATTCCGACCAGTTGGGAGACTCCAAACTACATTACCGACTTTACAACAACTCCAAGTCCGCACCACCCAATTGGCGCCAAGGGTGTAGGGGAAAGTCCAAATGTTGGCGGTGTACCGGCGTTCTCCAATGCAGTGCATGACGCATTCCGTAGTTTTGGCCTGACACAATCGCACATGCCCCATGATCATTGGCGGATATGGAAAATTGCCAATGATCTCGGTCTCCATGACAAATGAGCGGACCGTGCTCTGTAAATGCTTCGCGGGCTTGATGCTCGCGAGGCGATTTTTGGTGGAACCATGAGTTGGACGGATCTTAAAACCGAGCTTGCGGACACGGGCTATGTTGCTTCAGACGCGTTGGCCATGGCGCTTTACTTGTCGATCTCGCTCGCTCGACCTCTATTGCTTGAAGGTGCTGCTGGTGTTGGCAAAACCCAGATTGCCAAGACACTAGCGGAGGTTCGTCAAACCAATCTTATTCGCCTGCAATGTTACGAAGGGCTGGATTCAGCTTCAGCTATCTATGAATGGAACTACCAGCGGCAGTTACTTTCCATTCGCGCCGCAGGTGAAGCTCATCAACAAGAAGATATTGAAGAGAAAATATTCTCAGAAAAATATTTACTACGCCGTCCCTTGCTTGAAGCCATTCAGCAGGAAGTGTCTCCAGTACTTCTGATTGACGAAATCGACCGTGCCGACGAAGAATTTGAAGCATATCTTTTAGAAATATTGTCAGATTTCCAGATTTCAATTCCAGAACTGGGAACTATAACAGCCACTACAAAACCACTTGTGGTTCTGACCTCCAATGGCGCAAGAGATCTGTCCGACGCTTTGCGGCGTCGTTGTATCTATTCGTTTGTTGACTATCCAGACAGGGCAACTGAGCGTGCAATTCTGCAGAAACGCCAGCCTGATCTGAATGCCCGGCTTGCCGAACAAATTGTTGGTTTTGTGCAGGCGTTACGCAAGGAAGATCTGGAAAAAAAGCCAGGTGTCGCAGAAACTCTGGATTGGGCAGCGGCAATATCTGGTCTCGGCCTCAAGGACTTGAGTGCTGATCCATTAACACTTCAGGCCAGTCTTGTGTGCCTTTTGAAAACCCAGTCCGATCAGGCGGCAATACCAACGGAAGTTGCCCAACGCCTTGTGGGGAAGGCAGCCTGATGCCCATTACACAGTTTCCAACCCGGGCGGATGGTGTAGTGGAACGAATAACCGATTTCATGTCCCATCTTCGCTTTAATGGCGTTGGCGTCGGGGTGGCAGAAACTGAATTGGCACTGCTTGCACTTGCATCCATAGACGCAATCGAACCTAACCAGATGCGATTGGCGTTGAAAGCTATCTGCACCAAAGATGCCGAATGCTTTGGACAGTTTGACGAACTTTTCAACGCTTATTGGTATGGAAAGGGGCGACGACGCGACCGCGCTCAGGAAACAAAAGAGAAGCCTTACGAAAAGAATCGTTGGAGCAATCGTAGTTTGCTTGAAAGTGAGGTGCAGGGATCCGGGATTGGTAACGCTGATACGCCAGACGACAATAATGATGGCGAAGCGGAACAGTCAGGCGACGGTAAATTGATTGCGTCAAGGACGTTGAACCTTAACAAAGCAGACTTGCGCGAATTTATGAAACCGGAGGATCTTGTTTGGGCGGAACAGGTGGCTGAACGAATTGCCCGGGCGATCCGGGATCGACGTTCACGTCGTCGCAAGGCCTCAAAACGTGGTGCGGCCCTTGATTTGCGCCGCATTGCCCGCAAGAGCGTCGCCACCGCAGGTGAGCCGCTGCATCTTTTGAAACGTAATCGTCCTGATCGACCGGTGCACTTGGTAGCTCTGTTAGATGTTTCGGGATCTATGACAGTATACGCTCGCGTGTTCCTGGCCTTTCTTAAGGGATTGATAGGAGCGGACCAGCACACCGATGCATATTTGTTCCATACACAGTTGGTGCGTATCTCTGATGCGTTGCGCGACGGCGATACTTTTCGTGCGGTCAATCGTTTGTCGATGATGGCGCAGGGCTTCGGTGGAGGCACAAAAATTGGCACCAATCTTGATCTGTTTAACAAACAATATGCTGCAAAAATGGTCAACGGACGTTCTGTGGTGATTATCCTGTCCGATGGATATGATACTGATCCTCCTCTGAAGATTGCTACAGCCCTGGCGAGGCTCAAAAAGCGCGGGTGCAAGATAATTTGGCTCAACCCTCTCAAGGGCTGGAAGGACTATGAACCAGTCGCAAAAGGTATGGCTGCAGCATTGCCACATCTAGATATTTTTGCGTCCGCCAATACGCTGAGCGATCTTGCTGCCCTTGAACCTCATTTGGGGAGAATCTGATCATGAATGCACCAGCTGACATTCTTGAAGTTGTTTCGAATATGAAACAAGGAGGTGAGCCGTTTGCGGTTGCAACAGTGATCCGCACCATTTCTGTAACTTCAGCAAAGGCGGGGGCAAAGGCGGTAATACAGGCTGATGGAACGATTACTGAAGGCTGGATTGGGGGTGGATGCGCCCGCGCAGCGGTTTTAAAAGCTGCTCGTGAGGCCATAGCAGATGGCTCACCGCGACTTGTGTCAGTGCAGCCGGAAGATTTGTTGAGTGATAATGGCGTGTCTGCGGGCGATGAACGCGATGGAATTCGTTTCGCCCGCAACATGTGTCCAAGCCAGGGCACGATGGATATTTTTATTGAGCCCGTGATGCCACGTCCTGAACTGGTAGTTCTTGGTTCCAGCCCGGTTGCTGTTGCGCTGGCGACGCTCGCCAAAGCGATTGGGTTCTCACGAACAATTTGCGCACCAGAAATCGATCAAGCTCTGTTTGCCGATGCTGATCGCAGGATTTCGGGTTTTGATCTCGATGCCGGTAAAACTAACTGGCGCTTTGCCGTGGTTGCCACGCAGGGGAATGGTGATGAAGCGGCTTTACAGGCTGCCCTCGATGTCGAAACGGACTATGTGGCGTTTGTGGGCAGCAAGAAAAAGGCGGCCAGTTTGACAAAAAAGTTGGCTGCTACTGGTGTTTCGGAGAAGCGCCTCAAGGCGCTTAAGGCACCCGCAGGTCTAGATTTGAAGGCTATTACGCCTGAGGAAATCGCTCTGTCTATTCTATCGGAAATTGTACTTCATCACCGTGGCGGTCAGCAGCGAGAACTGCAAAAAAAGGCTTGATCGGAGAAGACAAAATGTACAGGTGGGT
>CAJQND010000417.1 GCA_905479595.1 uncultured Hyphomicrobiales bacterium | reverse complement strand
CGCGCGGCGGTTCGCCATTGTATGTTGTTAAAACAAGAGGCAATGGCAGGGTCCGCGAAATTGTCATTGATGCACAAACTGGCAGAGTGGTCAGCCGGTAACATTTATTCGCGAATTTTTCGAGGGATTGGGAATGCGCATACTCGTTGTCGAAGATGATCCAGATATTAATCGTCAAATCGTCTCAGCACTGAACGATGCTGGTTACGTTGTGGACGCTGCATCAGATGGCGAGGAAGGGCATTTCCTCGGAGATACCGAACCTTATGATTGTGTGATTCTCGACCTTGGCCTTCCGGTTATGGATGGCGTGTCGGTGCTTGAAGCCTGGCGGCGCGAGGGGCACAAAATGCCGGTGCTTATTCTCACCGCTCGTGATCGCTGGAGCGACAAAGTCGCAGGCTTTGATGCTGGTGCAGACGACTATGTGTCGAAGCCATTTCACATGGAAGAAGTTCTTGCCAGGGTCCGGGCGCTGCTGCGCAGAAATGCCGGCCACGCAACGAGTGAGTTGGCGTGTGGCATGCTTATGGTAGACACCAAATCCGCCAAAGTGACCGTTGATGGCCGGGCGATCAAATTGACCTCGCTTGAATACCGGCTCATTGCATATCTTATCCATCATCAAGACCGGGTTGTTTCGCGCACTGAGCTTGTTGAGCATCTTTATGATCAGGATTTTGACCGCGATTCCAACACCATTGAAGTTTTCGTTGGGCGGGTCAGAAAGAAAATTGGCACGGACCTGATCGAGACTGTACGCGGTCTGGGATACAGGCTTTCTGGATCCGATGAAGGGGCGTAAATCCCTATCCTTCCGATTGGTGGTAATCACCGCCATCTGGAGCGCGATCATTCTCGTGATAACCGGCATTGTGCTGGCGCAGCTTTTCCGTACGTCGATTGAACGCAATTACGATGCAAGGCTGCAAACCCAGCTTGATGGCTTACTTGCGAATATTGAATTGTCTCCAGATCGCCAACTTAAGTTAATGCGGCCACTTCCCGAACCGAGGTTTTCTCTTCCCTTTTCCGGCTGGTATTGGCAGGTCCTTCCACCAGCTGGCTCAAAGGTAAAGCATGTTGTGTCGGTGTCTATGCTCGACCAGCAACTGAATCCCTCACTTGGTACATCGCGCAAGACGGCAAAACCCGGCGAAGAAAGCTACTACCTTGTTGGCCCGGAAAACGAAACATTGCGGGTTTTTGAAGAAAAACTGCGCCTTGCGAGTTCAGACGAATTGTTCACATTCATCGTTGCTGGCGACATGAAAGAGGTTGACTGGCAAGTCTCTGGTTTCATCCGCACATTGTTGATTGCATTGGGGACGCTTGCTGCTGGTTTGGCGATTGTTGCCTTCTTCCAGGTGCGCTTCGGGTTGCGGCCTTTACGCGCTCTCAGCGATGGACTAATTGCGGTGCGTTCTGGTAAAGCGAAGCGGTTGGAAGGGGATTATCCAGTTGAAATTCAACCCGTCGCAGATGAGCTAAATCTGTTGCTGATAAGTAATGATGAAGTTGTTGAGCGCTCCCGGACACAAGTCGGCAATCTCGCCCATGCCCTCAAAACCCCTTTGAGTGTCATCAATAATGAAGCGCGCTCCCATGAGGGTGAATTATCCGGGAAAGTTCTCGAGCAGACCGGATTTATGCAAGAGCAGGTTAACCTGTATCTTGACCGGGCGCGGCGGGCGGCGCGAGCCAGAACGCTCGCTGCTGTTACAGAAGTGGAACCGGTTCTTATAAGCCTCGCTCGAACCCTGGAGCGTATTAATCTTGAGAGCGGCATCAAGGTTGTCGTCGAATGTTCCCCCAATGCGCGCTTTCGCGGCGAAAAGCAGGACCTTGAGGAAATGGTTGGTAACCTGCTGGAAAATGCGTTCAAATTTGCCAAAAACCGCATTGAACTTAAAGCGGTTTGGCGCGCATCAGAAATGGATGAAGGCCGTGTATGGATTGATCTGTTCGTGAGAGATGATGGGGTGGGTTTGACCCTCCAGCAACGCAGTCAGGCGTTAAAGCGAGGCCATCGCATTGATGAATCAAAACCAGGCTCAGGTCTCGGTCTGTCGATTGTTTCAGAAACCGCGGCCATGTATGGAGGCAAAATAAAACTCCAAAACTGTAAACTAGGTGGCCTGCAGGTGAAGATCAAACTACCGGCTGTTTCAGATTAGGCACATGTCGCGTTTACCCGGCAGGCGTTGCGCCAACCTGTTCAATTGTAGGAATGCCGCGTTCACGGTATGGGGTGCGCCCGTAAAAAGCGCGGTAGCACTTGGAAAAATGCGAAGGCGATGAAAAACCGCACGCCAACGCGACATTTATCACCGACATATTTGTTTGTAGCAGCAACGAGCGCGCTTTCTTGAGGCGCAGTTCGAGGTAATAGCGTTTCGGAGAGCGATCCAGATAGCGCCTGAATAACCGTTCAAGCTGGCGGGTGGAAAGGCCTGCTTGTTTGGCAAGAATACTGGGTGAAAGCGGCTCTTCGAGATTTTGCTCCATCTGCTCGATAATCCCTACAAGCTTTGGATGGCGTGCGCCGATGCGCGCCGGCAAGGACATGCGTTGGTGTTCGGAGTGATGGCGGATAGGCGAGTGCAACACTTGCTCGGCTACATCTGATGCAAGATCAGGCCCATGCTGGCTGGCGATCATCGCCAGCATCATATCAATCGGAGACGTTCCGCCAGCAGATGAGAACCTGTCCCGGTCAATTTCAAACAACCCGCCAGAGACTTCAATTTCAGGAAAAGCTTCGGCAAATCCGGGCAGGTTTTCCCAGTGGATGGTGCAGCGATAGCCGTTCAATAACCCGGTTGAAGCCAGTAAGTGGCTGGCCGTGCATAACCCACCAATATCAGCACCGCGACGCGCCGCGGTGCGCAGCCAGTTCACCAGTCTTTTGTCGATGTGCTTATGGACGTTTACACCGGAGCAAACGATAAGCGTCGCGTGCTCCCCAACGGTTTCCAGCGACCCGTCCACATTGACCAAAATACCATTCGAAGCCGCCACCGGGTTGCCATCAACCGAATGCATGCTCCACTCATAAAGTGATTGCTCTGACAAACGATTAGCAATGCGCAATGGCTCGACAGTCGCCGTCAGCGGCATCATCGAGAATTCGGGCACAAGAACAAAAACAAAGCGTTGCGGCAGCTCTCTTGGTGTCTCGCCGAACATAAATCCACTATCCTCATCGGCCGCTTAAGAACTGTTCCGGGCCGTCTTCAATTCATTTTCCTAACAATGCCGTCTGGCTCGTTTAGATGCAATGGCACCATGTGCCACGTTGGCGGCCGGTTGCAAAGGAATTCTGCGCTGTGCAGTCGCAAAATATACTGCGTCTGTCGCAATCAAGCGGGTCATGAGCCTTGCGACGGGTCATTTTATATCCAAATGAGCTGCCAACAATGTCGGCGCGAGGTCTGGAAAATGAACATGATGCAGGCGTTAAATGTGGAAGATGCGGTTCAGCAACATCCTGTTGCGGCCTTTCTGGGCGATTTTTCGGTCGAAATTACCGCCAAGCATGTAGATAAAATTGCAGGCATTGCGGCTCGGCTAAGTCCGGGAACCCAAACCTATGTGGCTATGATCGATCCTGTGGATTTCTCCGACATGCTACGGGCCGTGAAAGAAATTCGTAAATCTGGTCTTGAACCTGTGCCTCATATCCCGGCGCGCTTTACCAAAGATGCACAGACGTTGGAAAACTGGCTTAAAGCCTATTCACAAGAAGCCGGTGTGAAGCACGCGCTGGTTCTTGGCGGCGGTGCGCCGCAGCCAATTGGCGACTTCGATAGTGCAATGGGACTGCTGCGCACTGGTTTGTTTGAAAAATATGGCTTTACCAAGCTCGGGTTTGCCGGCCACCCGGAAGGTAATCCGGACATTGAAAAAGTGGTTGGTGCGGATGGGCTGCTGGACGCTCTTCGTGAAAAGCAGGCGTTCGCGGCATCTATGGGCGCAGATGCCTATATCGCGACGCAATTTTTGTTTGAGGCGGCTCCCGTTGCAGCGTGGGCCGAACACTTGCGCCCCAAGGGCATCACCATGCCGGCAAATGTCGGTGTGCCTGGCCCAGCCACGCTAAAAACGCTTGTGCGGTATGCCAGTGTCTGTGGGGTTGGTGCATCTGCCCGACTGATCCGTAAACAGGCGCGGAATGTGACAAAACTGATGAGCGTGAATAAGCCCGATGGCTTTGTTGCAGGTCTTGCCGATCTACATTTCAACCGCCCTGAGCTTGGAATTGAAAAAGCCCACATGTACCCGTTTGGGGGCTTTGATAAGCTTTTTGACTGGATTGATGAAGCCCGCCAGGGTTGAGCTTCAGACTGTTTGCGGTGTCTCTAAATTTCCAGGTAATCCGATATTGCTGCCAGCCCGTGCTGTGAGGGCGAGCCAATCCCAGACATGATGGGCCTGAGAGCGAAACATCAACAGATCATACGTATCTGGCTCCCCCTGCACGATGTGCACCATGGCTGGAATGTCTGCAAATGTCATGCGCCGAACTGACCCTGCAGTGAACATTTTTTGGGTGAAATCTATGGACCCGCCTTTCATCAACACATGGGAAACTTCAGCGCCTTTAAGGCGCAATACAGTGCGGGCATCTGACATATCGGTGACCATGGCATGCACACCATCAAATGCGGTGTTTAGTTTCGCCAGTAGTGCATCTTTATCTTTGAGCGGGCACATTATGAGCCATTGATCAACAGACAGCCAAAGGCAGGTGAATTTGCCGGATACAATTGAAGTGCGCGGTTTTTTTGGCAAAGCTGTCCCGAGCGTTGCCTTTGCCGCGGCCATAAATTTACGGTCTTTGGTCAGCCCGCGAACATCTATCATGCCGCGGTCGCGTATTTCGACCATCGAGATTGTCAGATCAGCGGGGGCTGAGCGGTCATAAAGAGCGGTGAGTTGCATCGCATCAGACATTTTGCTGCGCTCCTTCCTTATCAAAGAAAACCGGGTCAACGATTTTGGCTTTGATCTGCTTTCCTTCTTCCAGCGGGAAGGTGAGTTCTTCCCCCATCCGGCTTTGGCCGCGCTCGATAAGTGCCATGGCGATGGAACGGTTCAAGGTCGGGCTCCAATAGGTTGAGGTGACTTGGCCGGTCATTTTCATGGGGGGCTTGTCCATAATCTGATCTACCGAATATGCACCGTCTGGCAACACTTCATTGGGGTCTTCGGTCAGAAGGCCGACCAATTGTTTCCGGTTTTTGTCTACCAGGTGCGGCAGGCTCAGGGCGCGCTTGCCGATGTAATCCGGTTTTTTCTTCGACACAGCCCAGTCAAGGCCGAGGTCAAGCGGCGACACGGTGCCATCGGTTTCATCTCCAATCGCGATGAAACCTTTTTCTGCGCGCAATACATGAAGCGCTTCAGTGCCGTATTGCTCGATGCCAAAATCTTCTCCGGCGTCTAAAAGCGCCTCCCATAACACCCGGCCATAATTGGCGGGAGTAGCAATCTCGAACGATAGTTCACCGGAAAAAGAAATCCGGAAAACCCTGACAGGGCAGCCATTTAATTTGCCTTGCGTGAAGCCCATGAAGGACAACGCATCAGCGGAAAAGTCCACGTCACCGTTTAGCTTTTCCAGCACTGTGCGAGCTTTTGGCCCGGCAATGGCGAATTGTGCCCATTGTTCGGTTACCGGCGTGATGAAGACCTTCATATCGGTCCATTCTGTCTGCACCCATTCTTCCAGCCATGCAGCAACCCGTTCCGCCCCGCCCGATGTTGTGTGCATGAGGAAATGATCTTCGCCAAGGCGCACGGTGACCCCATCGTCAAACAGGAAACCTGCTTCATTCATCATCAACCCATAGCGGCAGCGGCCCGTTTTGAGGGTTGAGAATGTGTTGGTATAAATCCGGTCAAGAAGGGAAGCGGCATCTGGACCCTTTATCTCGATTTTACCGAGCGTAGATGCATCCAGAAGGCCGACCTTTTTTCGTACCGCCATAATTTCACGGTTGATGGCGGCCTGCTTGTCTTCGCCTTGTTTCGGATAACAATATGGCCTGCGCCAATCTCCGATCGGTTCCCATATGGGATTTTGTTCTGCATGCCAGTCATAAATCGATGTGCGGCGCACCACATGGAACAGATCGCCCACATGATTGCCTGCAATTGAGCCAAATGAGATAGGCGTAAAGGGTGGGCGGAATGTGGTTGTGCCGATTTCCGGAATTGCCTTGCCGGTCGCCCCGGATAAAACGCCAAGCGCCACTACATTTGAAGTTTTGCCTTGGTCGGTGGCCATTCCGTTGGTCGTGTAGCGTTTGGTATGTTCAACCGATTCATACCCTTCACGCTGGGCAAGCTCCAGATCCGCAGCTGTTACGTCGTTTTGATAATCAATAAAGTGCTTGTTGCCTTCATTGTATTTGCCAGTTGCCGGTGAGAACCAGACCGGGCGCAATTCGCCTTCCTTGGGGAATTTCGCCGTCGGAGCTTTAATGGACTTGGCTTTGCTGCCGGTCGCGGCATTTCCGGCTTTTTCACCGGCGCTGTAGGCTTCGCGCAGCAGGTTTGCCATGTCAAAAGTGCCGTTTGCCGTGCCGATTACCGTCAGCGGGTCAGTGTGCTCGCGTGGCAAAAAAGCTTGTAGGGCGTCATCGAAGCGCAGTTTTCCGCCATTGTGACAATGCAGATGAACTACGGGGTTCCAGCCGCCGGATACCGCAACGAAATCGGCTTCAATCTTTTCTTCGGTTCCAGAAACTCTGCCACTTCCCGTATACGCTGCTACTTTTGCAGCTTTGATATTTTTGCCGCCAAAACTGGTCTCAACCCCTGATACTGCTGATCCTGTGGAAATATTCACACCGATATTGCGGGCGGCGTCGATCAGCGGTCCGCTTGGGTTTGGACGCGCATCAACCAGCCGGGCAACTGGAATGCCCGCCTTGGTGAGTGCAATCGCAGTGCGGTAAGCATCGTCATTATTTGTGAAAATCACACCGCGCTGACCTATTGCCACACCATAGCGCAACGCATAACCACGCACCGCTGACGACAACATTACCCCCGGGCGGTCGCAATGGGCGAACGGGATCGGGCGTTCAAGCGCGCCCGATGCGGCGATCACCTGTTTGGTGCGCACCTTCCATAAACGGTGGCGGGGTGCTCCTTGATCCAGCAAAGAAGGATCGTGGTCGGCGACACGTTGGAACATCATCACATAGTTATGGTGAAAATGGCCCATTACGGTTGTGCGGGTAAGAATCTGCACATTGTCCATGGCGACAAGTTTTGCCGTAGTGGCTGCAATCCAATCGGTTTGGGCCATGCCGCCAATCTGGCCTTCAAAGATATCTCCCATGCCACCAAGGCCCGGGTTTTCGTCGGCAAGGATGACCCGCCCGCCGCCGGCTGCGGCGGCTTCAGCGGCTGCGAGCCCTGCAACGCCCCCTCCAACAATTAAAACATCGCAATGACAGTTGAACTGTTCATACGTATCTGGGTCCGGACTTTCCGGTGCGACGCCCAGGCCTGCTGCCTGTCGGATGATGGGTTCATAAACATCTTTCCAAAAGCGCTGCGGCCACATGAATGTCTTGTAGTAAAACCCTGATGGGATGAACCGCGACGCAAATGAATTGATCTGGCCAATGTCAAACTCTGTACTCGGCCAGGCGTTTTGTGCAACTGCTGTCATGCCGTCATAAAGCTCAACCTGACTGGCGCGCATATTGGGTTCGATCCGGTTGCCTTTGCCAATTCCCGCAAGAGCATTGGGTTCTTCTGATCCAAGCGCAATGACGCTGCGTGGGCGATGATACTTGAAACTGCGCCCCATTACCCGAACACCATTGGCAAACAGGGCCGACGCAAGTGTGTCACCCACATGGCCGGCCATTTTCTGACCGTTCCAATGAAAATCTATCTTCGCTGTGCGGTTGAGGGCGCGTCCATAACCTGTATCCAGGGTGGCGGCAGATAAGCGATAAGGCTTGCTGGTCATGATTTGGCCTTTCGCTGTGTGGTTTTCTTGGCGGCTTTTTTGAAATGCGCTTTCCACAGGGGATCAGCCAGTTTGATCAGGTCTTCCGGCGGGGTCT
>CAJQND010000416.1 GCA_905479595.1 uncultured Hyphomicrobiales bacterium | reverse complement strand
TGCAAATACCGGCACTGCTGGCGCAGGCGGTGTTCTGTTGTCAGAACCATAACTTGGAGTTCTGCGTCGATTGTCATAGTAGCCAGGGGCTGTCGCGCGTCGGCGCGGTGCGCCAAAAATTGTTTCAAAGAAACCCGGAGAACGCGCAGCGGTATTCCGGCTGCGTTGGCGGCGCTCACGGCGTTGTTTTTTGGTTTCACGGCGCACATCGTCGTTGCGCTGGGCTCTTGCAGCCCGTTCCTGCTTTTTTTGCCATTGGGAAAAGTTGTTCTCGCCCCCAGACTCAGCATTTGCCAGCTGCGGCAAAACCGTCAGACAAGTCGTTGAAATAAACAGTCCCAGAAAAAATGATGTCTTTTTCAAAAAATCGCTCCTGGCGGTTCTAAATCTCATTACTCACAAATAGTCATTCGCTTCGGGATTTACACCATAAAAGAGGCGGTTTCTAGTTCAACGGTGAATCGAATCGTCAGAGCGTTCACATTTTTGTGTTTATGAGAGCTGGGTTCAGGCTTCTTCAAGGCCGAGGTCGCGCACTTTACGATAGAGCGTTGAGCGGCCAATTCCGAGTTTGCGGGCAACTTCAGACATGTGCCCGCGATAGCGGTTGAGCGCGAGCCGGATCATGTCCGCTTCAACATCTTCGAGGCGCCGGATATGGCCGCCATCGGTAACGACGGGAATGCCTAAACCTGAGCCGTCGGCAACCAGTTCGGCGCTTCTGCTATCGAAAGCTGTTTCCATTCCGATCATTGCCGCGCCGCCCATTTCGGGCACCACGTTGACATGTACTGGTGCAGCAGGAATTTCTGCTTCATAGCCATCGACCAAAGTGGCGATTTGCGGGAAGTCGGCGATTGTCAGCATATCACTATCGCACAGCACGATTGCGCGGAAGATCGTGTTCTCCAACTGACGCACATTGCCAGGCCATTCGTAAACACCAAGCATGGCTGCAGCACGTGGATCGATGCCGCGGATCTTGCGGCCTTCTTCGGCGGCAAAGCGTGTGATGAAATGCTCTATAAGTCGCGGAATGTCATCTGTGCGCTCACGCAATGGCGGGATCATCACTGGAAAAACATTCAACCGGTAATAAAGGTCTTCGCGAAACGTGCCGTCCTTGACCATATCGATCATATTACGGTTGGTCGCTGATATCAGGCGGATATCGACTTTAACCGGGCGTTTTGAACCGATCGGGTCGATTTCACCTTCTTGAATGGCGCGCAGGAGCTTTACTTGGATGTCGAGAGGTAGCTCGCCGACCTCATCAAGGAACAAAGTGCCCCCATGGGCCTCCACAAACTTGCCGTCATGTTTTGCGTCGGCCCCGGTAAAGGCTCCTTTTTCGTGGCCAAAGAGAATAGATTCCACAAGGTTTTCAGGGATTGCACCGCAGTTTACGGTAACAAACGGCCTGCCTACCCGGTCGCTTTCGCCTTGAATGGCGCGCGCAATCATCTCTTTGCCAACACCAGACTCGCCTTCAATCAGAATGGGAATACCAGAAGCAGCACCTCGGCGGGCGATGCGGATGGCGTTTTGCATATTGGATGAATGTGCCACAAGATCATCAAATGTGAGTGCGCCACCAACCCGTTTTTGCAAGCGCTTCACTTCTTCGCTCAGCGCATTCACCTTGAGCAGGTTTTCGATGGAGATTTTAAGCCGCTCAGGTGCCGCTGGCTTGACGACGAAATCGCCGGCCCCGGCGCGCATGGCGCGGACAACAGTTTCAATTGAGCCTTGTGCCGTTTGCACGATCACTGGAATTTCCATCCGCGCGGCCGATAAATGCGCGAGTACGGCAAGTCCGTCGACGTCAGGCATGAGCAAATCCAGGACGATGAGCTCGACATTTTTGCCACGTGGCCCGTTCAGACAATCAATCGCAGCTTGGCCACCATCCGCAGACAGGGTTTCAAAGCCAAACCGACGTATCATTTCCTCTAAAACCCTGCGCTGTGCCGGGTCGTCTTCGACGATGAGAACCAATTCACTCATAATAGTTAAACTCTGCCCTTGCCTGCAATTGCCCCGTTTACGGAAACGCCGTCCGTCAATTCAGGCAAGTTTCGGTGCAAAGCGTAAAAACAGGATTAAGAGAGAGGCGTTTTTTGGGACAATTTTACCGCTCAGCGGAAAATAATGATCAAACCCGCACAAGGTTAACGCGAATTAACCATCCAAAGGTTCAAATCCTCCTCTATAAGACCTATCTACCGCTTAGATTTTTCCACAAAGAGGCGCTTTGCATATGCGACAGTTCGATGATCACCGGCGATTTTCACCAACGGCCCAAGGCGCTGTTGACCCTGGCCTCGGAGAGTTGCCGGAATGGAACCTTGCTGACCTTTACGCCGCTCCTTCATCACAAGCCTTGAAAGATGATTATGCGAAAGCTGAGCGCAAGGCAGCTGCATTTGCAAAAAATATCAGGGAAAGCTCGCTAAGCTTGCCAAGAAGGATGGCGCAAAGCTCGCCAGTGCAATTAGAAAATTTGAAAACCTTCAAGACCTGATGGGCCGTATCGCGGCCTATGCCACATTATTATATACCGGAGATACCACCGACCCTGATCGTGCCAAGTTTTATGGCGACATGCAGGAAACCCTCACGCGGATTTCGACCCATCTGCTGTTTTTCGGTCTGGAGATAAATCGTATTGATGATGGCATTCTCGATGCTGCACTTGCCGCGCCAGAGCTTGCCCATTACCGCCCATGGCTGATGGATTTACGCAAAGAACGCCCCTATCAGCTGGACGATAAGATCGAGCAATTGTTTCATGAAAAATCTGTCACTGGACGCGGTGCGTTCAATCGGCTGTTTGATGAAACCATGGCTGGCCTCAGATTTGATGTGGATGGCGAAGAACTGGCCGTTGAACCGGCCTTGAATTTGCTGGTTTCGCCTGATGCGGAAACGCGCAAAAAAGGCGCCAAAGCGATTTCCAAAACCCTGGGCGAGAATATTCGCACCTTTACTCTGATTACCAACACTCTGGCAAAAGATAAGGAAATATCTGATCGCTGGAGAGGGTTTGACGACATCGCCGCTTCGCGCCATTTGGCCAACCGGGTCGAACCTGAAGTGGTCAACGCATTGGTGGCGAGTGTGGAAGAAGCCTATCCGCGTCTGTCACATCGCTATTATGCCATGAAGGCCAAATGGATGGGCATGGATAAGCTCAACTATTGGGACCGTAATGCGCCCCTGCCTGAATCCGATACGAAACTTATAGCGTGGGATAATGCCCGCAATATCGTGCTCGACGCTTATGGCGGGTTTGCCCCGCAAATGGCCGATATTGCCCGTGACTTTTTTGACAAAAAATGGATCGACGCGCCGGTGCGTGAAGGTAAGGCAACAGGTGCTTTCGCCCACCCTACAGTGCCGTCGGCGCACCCTTATGTATTGCTAAATTACCAAGGCAAAACCCGCGATGTAATGACCCTTGCCCATGAATTGGGCCATGGGGTGCATCAGGTGTTGGCGGCAGGACAGGGGCCACTGATGGCTGATACGCCATTGACGCTGGCGGAAACCGCAAGCGTGTTCGGTGAAATGCTGACCTTCCGCTCTCTGCTGGAAGGCGCGGGAGATGTGGCCGAGCGCAAATCCATGCTGGCTGGCAAAGTTGAAGATATGCTCAACACGGTGGTGCGCCAGATCGCATTTTATACATTCGAGCGCAAAGTACACACCGCACGCCTCGAAGGTGAGCTTACGTCTGAACAGATCGGTGAACTGTGGATGAGCGTTCAGGCGGAAAGCCTGGGCCCTGCAATCACCTTCGATGAGGGATATGAAACCTATTGGGCATATATCCCTCATTTCGTGCATTCGCCGTTTTATGTGTACGCGTATGCGTTTGGCGATTGTCTGGTTAATTCGCTCTACGCGGTTTATCAGGAAACGGATGCAGGGTTTGCCGAGAAGTATTTTGAAATGTTGCGCGCCGGTGGATCCAAGCATCACAGCGAGTTGCTGGCCCCGTTTGGGCTTGATGCATCTGACCCGGCTTTCTGGCAAATGGGCCTGAAAATGATTGAAGGTATGATCGACGAGTTGGAAATGCTTGATTCATGAGCAATGACGAAACGCCAAGCGCCCGTGATCCTTCCCGTGATCCTGAACGTAACCGGCTGGCCGGCCGGGTGCGCCGGTATGCCAAGGTTGGAACTGATGTGGGGGCCGTCGCAGCGAGGGTCGCTGGAAACCGTTTCTTTGGTGCGGAAACCGGGAGCACCGAGGCGAGGGCGCTTAAAGCGGCACTTGGCGGGTTAAAAGGCCCGTTAATGAAAGTCGCACAATTGCTGGCGACCATCCCTGATGCGTTACCCCCGGAATTTGCCGAAGAACTGGCGCAGCTGCAAAACCAGGCACCTTCCATGGGCTGGCCGTTTGTGAAACGACGCATGGCGGCGGAACTGGGACAAGACTGGCAGCAAAAATTTGCTTCATTCGAGCGTGAGGCTGCTGCAGCTGCATCCTTGGGCCAAGTACACAAAGCGCGCGCCCATGATGGCACGTTGCTGGCGTGCAAACTGCAGTATCCAGACATGGAATCAGCGGTTGAGGCGGACCTTTCTCAACTGAAAATGCTGTTCTCCATCCACCGGCGCATGGATCCTGCCGTTGACACCAGCCAGATTGCCGAAGAAATCGGTGCGCGCCTGCGCGAAGAACTCGACTACCGGCGAGAAGCCCGTCACGCTGCTCTTTATGCCGGGATGCTCGCCCAACAAGAAAACATCAAAGTTCCAGGTGTGGTGGATGAATTATCCACCGGGCGGCTTTTGACCATGAACTGGCTCGAAGGAAAACCTGCACTTGATTTTCGCGACCACTCTCTTGAAGCCCGAAATTTACTATCCCGCACCATGTTTAACGCGTGGTGGATCCCGTTTTGCCAATACGGCGTGATTCATGGCGATCCACATTTGGGTAATTATTCAGCACGCGTTGATGAAATGGGCGAGCCGACGGGGTTGAATTTGCTCGATTATGGCTGTGTGCGTATTTTCCCCACCCAGTTCGTTAACGGGGTGGTGGAGCTTTATAATGGCTTGCTTGCCGGTAACCGCGATCAGGTTGTTCATGCCTATGATATTTGGGGCTTCAAGGGACTGACCAATGAACTGATCGATGTGATTAATATCTGGGCGAAATTTATTTATGGCCCGCTTCTTGATGATCGGGTGCGGCTCATCGCTGATGGGGTGAAGCCTGGTCATTATGGCCGCAAGGAAGCCTATACAGTGCATAAAGCGCTGAAAGAAAAAGGCCCGGTGCAAGTGCCTCGGGAGTTTGTTTTTATGGACCGGGCGGCGATCGGTCTGGGCGGGGTCTTCATCCACCTCAAAGCAGAGATGAATTTCCACAATTTGTTCAATGAAGCCATTGAGAATTTCAATCTGGAAGATGTTGCGAAACGACAAAAAACCGCTCTTGATGCTGCGGGATTGCCCTCGCCTGATGACCAACAGTGAATGCCATGCGGTGATATTGCCCTTGCGTTTGGGTAGGGAACGATCTTTTAATGCAGCAAACATTCATTTACTAAATTTGGAACCAAGGTAATGAACACGTCAAAGCTGATACGAAATTGGGGCAGTGCTGCTGCTTTCGGTCTCGGTGTGTTTTTTCTGAGCAGTCAGGCAATGGCCTTTGAAGGTGCATGGGTTGGCCTTGTCCAAGATGAAAGCGAAACACCGGAATGTGTTGGTTTCGTCAATTCATCCATCAAGGCGGCAATCCGCGATAACCGGTTTTATGGTTGGGCGCAGATTGGCGATACTTGGCACAGGGTTTCCGGGCGCGTAGATGCGAATGGCGAGGTTACAGGCCATATTTCTGCCGCTGAAGCACTTGATTCAGAAGCCGTGCCGTCCCGGTCGGTTTCAAGGATGCGGTTTTCAATGCAGATCGACGGCACCGTGGCTGCGGGAAACTGGGCCGCGCCAGATGGCTGTAGCGGCGAACTCACCGCTTACCAGCCATAGTTGAATTTTGTACAGGCGGCGCGAATTGCCGCACTATGGCAGTTGATAGCGGCGCAATGGTTGCTGAGTTCACAGGTTTCCTTTAATTGTTGATCACTCAACTGCACTATTGAGACGCCGAGGGGGAAAAATGGCTGAAAATTCCGCAGCAGAAACGCAAGATTACCAAGATCACAAGCAAACCTATGATGGGTTTATTGCGGGTGCCATATCGTTGTCGCTTGCATGTTTCTTTATCCTCGTTTGCCTGGTGCTCAATGGATTCAGCGACGCGGGTGCTGCTATTAATCTCCCCGTCAGCATGTTCTTCATGTTTCTTGGCTTCATTTTCCTGGCAGTTGAAGTAAAAGCGGGATCAAATTTCCTGGCGTCAACAGCACTGCTTGTAGTCTATGGGCTGATCACGGTCTTTATGATCGTCTAAAATCTCATGTTGAAAATTGTGATTTGGGCGGCGCT
>CAJQND010000415.1 GCA_905479595.1 uncultured Hyphomicrobiales bacterium | reverse complement strand
GCTTAATGAAGACGAGGTGGAAAACCTCGCCACACAGATTGCGGCGGGTGGTTATGAGAGTTGTGCAATCGGTTTTATTCACGCCTACATGAACGATGCCCATGAGCGCCGCGCACGCGAAATCCTGCAGGCCCGACTGCCGGATTTGAGCATTTCTATATCGTCGGAAGTCTCGCCGCAAATGCGCGAATATGAACGCTTCAGTACTGCATGCGTGAATGCCTACATAAAACCGCTGATGAAGAGTTATCTTGATCGGCTGGTAACGCGTTTGAAAGCTATCGGCGTGGACTGTCCTGTCTTCATGATGCATTCAGGCGGGGGCATCATGGCGCTGGAAACAGCGGCAGAATTGCCTGTGCGCCTGGTAGAATCAGGACCAGCAGGCGGGGCGATTTTCGCCAGCCATATCGCGGCGCGCTATGATCTGTCCAAAGTGCTCTCGTTTGATATGGGCGGCACGACGGCGAAAATCTGTCTGATTGAAAACCAGGAACCCCAAACCGCACGGGTGTTTGAAGTGGCGCGCGCCTACCGGTTCAAGAAAGGCTCCGGTATGCCGATCTCGATCCCGGTGATCGAGATGGTGGAGATTGGTGCCGGTGGTGGGTCGCTAGCCCATGTGGATGCGTTGCGCCAGATCAGGGTTGGGCCAAAAAGTGCGGGTTCTGAGCCGGGCCCTGCCTGCTATCAGCGCGGCGGCACAGCGCCTGCTGTCACCGATGCAGATTTGATTTTGGGGAAACTTGACCCAGACGATTTTGCAGGCGGTTCAATTGTTCTGTCAGCGGAACTTTCCAGTTCTGCGGTGACCAACGCGGTGGGAGAGGCGCTTGGCATGGATGCGACCTCTGCCGCCTTTGGTATTTCTGAAGTGGTCGATGAAAACATGGCCAATGCGGCACGCGTTCACGCCGTTGAAAATGGCAAGACCCTGAGCGATTTCACAATGATTGCGTTTGGCGGGGCAGCACCGCTGCATGCGGGCAGGTTGTGCGAAAAGCTTGGCATTTCGCGCTATCTCGTTCCACCTGGTGCAGGCGTCGGCTCGGCGATCGGCTTCCTGCGTGCACCCTTTGGATTTGAAGCAACGCGCAGCATCTATATGCGCCTTGCTGATTTTGATGCTGATCTGATCAACACCACAATGGCGGAACTGACGGCGGAGGCGGAAAGCTTTGTGCGCTCGTGTGAAGCTTCAGCGCCACTGGCCAGTGAGCGTAAATGCTATATGCGTTATATCGGGCAGGGTTGGGAAATTCCCGTAGCGGTGCCCGACGGAGTTTTCAACGCCAGTGATGAGGAAGGTTTCCGCCAGCGGTTTGAAGATGAATATACCCGGCTGTTCGGACGCCCCGTTGCCGGGCTTGGCATTGAGATCGCCAGTTGGGCAGTAAAGGTTGCGACAATTGTGCCGAACGTTGAAAAGAACATTTTGCTTGGGGCTGATACGCAGGCTGAACCTGACACGCACCGGGAAATTTATGACCCGAAAGCGGGTGCCTTTGAGAAGGCCGCCATCGTGCCGCGCGCGGGTCTTGCGCCTCGAAGCGGAGTGGCAGGCCCCGCAGTGATAACCGAACGTGAGACATCGATTGTTGTCCCGTCAGGATTTTCCGCGACGATGCAGGCAGATGGTTGCGTGTTGATGGAGGTTGCACAATGAGCAATGACGCCCTGAAAGACCTTGCGCGCCAGGTCATGTGGAACCGGCTGATTTCCGTGGTTGAGGAGCAGGCGCAAACCCTTGTGCGCACTGCGTTTTCAACCTCCGTGCGCGAGGCAGGCGATCTTTCCGCTGGGGTGTTTGACGCGAACGGTTTGATGATGGCGCAGGCCGTGACCGGCACGCCGGGCCATGTAAACGCAATGGCGGAAGCGGTTGGTCATTTTATCCACGATATCGGTCCCGAAAACATTTTTGAAGGTGATGTGTACCTTACAAACGACCCCTGGAAAGGTACCGGCCATTTGCACGATATTACCGTCGTCAGCCCATCATTTCACAATGGCCGGCTGGTGGGGTACTTCGCCTGCACTGCACACGTGGTGGATATGGGCGGGCGCGGTTTTGGGCCGGATGCCAATGAGGTTTACGAAGAAGGCCTGCAATTACCCATCATGAAGTTCGCCGAACGCGGGGTGGTGGATGAAACGCTCATCAAGCTGGTGCGCACCAATGTGCGTGAGGCAGATCAGGTGGTGGGTGATATTTATGCGCTGGCTGCGTGCAACGAGATCGGCCATCGCCGCCTGATCGACATGATGGTGGAATTTGAACTGGATGATTTAGGCGCGCTGGCGTCGTTCATATTTTCCAATTCCCGCCGCGCTACATTGGAGTGTATCGCAGCACTTCCCGATGGTGAGCATCGCAATTCAATGTGGGTGGATGGCTATAATGATCCTCTGGAACTGGTGGTGCGCCTTGAAATCAAGGGCGAGGAAATTTTCGCGGACTTTGATGGCACCTCGCCGGTTTCACCACGTGGCATTAACGTGCCGCTGGTCTACACCAAGGCCTATGCCTGCTATGGATTGAAATGCGCCATCGCGCCGGAAATCCCCAATAACGCAGCATCGCTTGCCCCTTTTGCAATCACCGCGCCGGAGGGGTGCATTCTAAATGCTGTGCATCCGGCACCGGTTTCGGTCCGCCATGTGATTGGCCATTTTATTCCTGATCTGGTAATGGGCGCGTTGCATAAATTTGTTCCAAACCTTGTGCCTGCCGAAGGCTCCAGCGCCTTGTGGAATATCCAGATCGCGGTGAGACCAACCAGCGCCATGCAGGGGCGGGCCGGTGCGCAGGGTGCTGAAGTCTTGATGTTTAATTCCGGCGGCACGGGTGCGCGCCCAACCTGTGATGGTATTAACGCCACCGCATTTCCCTCCGGCGTTATGACTATGCCGATTGAAGCAACCGAGCAGGTTGGCCCAATTGTGATCTGGCGCAAGGAATTGCGGCCAGGTTCCGGCGGGGCGGGCACGTATCGCGGCGGCTGCGGCCAGGT
>CAJQND010000414.1 GCA_905479595.1 uncultured Hyphomicrobiales bacterium | reverse complement strand
GCCACGGGCATAAAGGCAAAGTTTCGTCCATTTCAGCACCAGCGTTACCTTTGGCGGCTGAGGGTGGTGTGAGCTTGTTTTCCAAACCATAGTGCGCACCAGCAAGCAGGGTAGCGACCACCAGGTACGGATTAGCTTCGGCCCCCGCAACCCGGTGCTCAACCCGCCTGTTAGCATCATCTGACGTAGGAATACGGAAAGCCACCGAGCGGTTGTTTTCTGCCCAGTCGGTGGTAACGGGCACGAATTGGTCCGGCGCAAAACGTCTGAATGCATTTAGGTTAGGTGCAAAAATGGCCATGGCTTCACCCATCACCGACTGCATTCCCGCAATTACATGGCCAAGATTCTCATCGCCATTTTCATATGCCGGATCAAAAATATTCTGCCCTGCTTCATCCAGCAAACTCAAATGGACATGCATACCGGAACCTGAGAGATCAGGGTACGGTTTTGACATAAAGGTGGCATCAAACCCAGCAGAACGTGCTGCAAACTGCACCGCTCGACGCAAAAATGCGGCGTCATCAGCAGCCTTTAGCGGGTCATCTACATGGGTAAGGTTAAGCTCAAACTGTCCTGCACCATATTCGCTGAGCGCAGTAGAAGCTGGAATGTTCTGCGCCGCACATGCTTCGGTGATCGCATTGAGGGGCGCAGAAAAATCATCCAGCACATCAAGACTGAACACTTTTCCAGCCCAGCTTCTTTCTCCAGTACGCGGGTTTATAGGCGGTTGGGGTGCGCCCTCGGCGGTGCGCGCGCGGTCAATCAAATGAAATTCTAACTCGACTGCAAGAACCGGGTTTAAACCAAGTGCAGAGATCCGATTTGCGATGTTTTCGAGCAGATTTCGCGGCTCGTACCAAACCGGTTTTTTAGTCCGCGTATCTTTTAATGTCAGCAAGCATTGTGCACCGCTGCTACCCGGCCATGGAACAACTCGCAACGATCCTGGCACTGGCCAGGCATCGGCGTCCGGGTCACCATCTGAAAAGCCTTTACCCAGGGGATCAGCGCTTTCTCCATTTACATCGAGTAAATATGTCGCTTCGCAAAACTGGGTGCCGTGACTGAACAATTTCGGCAAATCTGCCGCCGGATAGCGTTTGCCCACCGCATTGCCACATAGGTCGATGATAAACGCATCAAAGCTTTGTAATTCCGGGTGTTGCTCAAGAAAAAAGTCACCTTCGTTCTTTTGTGTTCCCATACTTTCCTCTTTTCACCCAGTGCACTGAGGCTGTCCCTCGAATTGGGCTTGAATTGTCACATCACTAGGCCTATAACCCGCCTGCTTTGAGCCGTCCGGCCTGTGTTTGGGCATGCCGTGGCGGTTCTTAATGCTTTCACCCTAACCGGAATTCCGGTCAGGCGTCAGCTTCCCACTTGTCGAGGAGGCGCAGCGCCAAGGGGGCGAAGCCCTTGTATATAGAATATGGAGAGCAAAATGCCCAAGTTGAAAACCAAAAGCGGCGCCAAAAAGCGCTTTAAAGTGACAGGCACAGGCAAAATTATGTGCGGCCAGGCTGGCAAACGTCACATGATGATCAAACGGACAAAGAAATTTATCCGTAATGCACGCGGCATGTCTGTTCTGTCAGCTGCCGATGCGAAGGTCGTCAAGCAGTTTATTCCTTACAAATAAACTTAAACAAACTGCATCAAGCGCTAAAGATTTAGGAGCACCGTTATGGCTCGAGTAAAACGGGGCGTTACAACTCACGCCCGCCACCGCAAAGTTATCAAGGCTGCCAAAGGCTATTATGGCCGCCGCAAAAATACGTTCCGCGTTGCCAACCAGGCCGTGGAAAAAGCAGGTCAATATGCATATCGTGACCGGCGTACCAAGAAGCGCAATTTCCGCTCATTGTGGATTCAGCGCATCAACGCCGCCGCACGTGCTGAAGGCATGACCTATGGCCGATTTATTAACGGGCTTGGCAAGGCCGGTATTGAGGTTGACCGCAAAGTGCTGTCTGACCTCGCCGTGCGTGAGCCCGAGGCTTTTAAGGCCCTGGTCGAGCAGGCGAAAGCCTCTCTTTAAACGCGCTTAAGCGTTTCGCGCCCAAGATTACCGGACTTGCCGGGCCCGCTGTTTAATTTCAGCGGCTCGCAAGGCCGGGTATTGTCTTTTGAAAGGTCTGGTTGTGACAGATATCTCAAAACTTGAAATCGAAATTATGGCTGAAATTGCCAATGCTGCAGACGAAGCTGCCCTTGAGGCGGTGCGTATTGCAGCCCTTGGCAAAAAAGGCTCTGTTTCGGCGATTATGAAATCCCTGGGCGCAATGACGCCAGATGAGCGCAAAGAAATGGGGCCAAAGCTAAACGGTCTCAAAACTGCGATCACTGACGCCGTTGGTACCCGTGCGGCTGAGCTACGCGAAGTGGCCCTTGAAGCGCGCCTGGTCAGCGAAAAAATCGACGTGACTTTGCCAGTACGCCCACAACAACGCGGCACCATTCACCCGGTTTCACAGGTTTGGGATGAAGTGGTGCAAATTTTTGCCGATCTCGGTTTTTCGGTTGCCGAAGGCCCACATATCGAAACCGATTTCTATAATTTCGAAGCGTTGAATATTCCGCCTGAACATCCAGCGCGCCAGGAACATGATACATTCTATTTCAACCCGCGCGAAGACGGTGAACGCATGGTCCTTCGGACCCACACGTCGCCTGTTCAAATTCGCACGATGGAAAAAACAGAACCGCCAATCCGCATTATTGCGCCGGGACGTACCTATCGTTGTGATTCTGACCAGACGCACACCCCGATGTTCCATCAAGTAGAAGGCTTGGTACTTGATAGCGATACCCATCTTGGCAATCTCAAATGGTGTCTTGAAGAATTCTGCAAGGCATTCTTCGAACTCGACGAAGTGAAAATGCGTTTTCGCGCCTCACATTTTCCGTTCACCGAGCCAAGCATGGAAGTCGACATTGGCTGCTCCTGGGAAGATGGGCAGGTGAAAATCGGAGTGGGTGATGATTGGATGGAAATCCTTGGTTCAGGAATGGTGCATCCTGATGTCATCCGCGCTGGTGGGCTTGATCCAGATAAAGTGCAGGGCTTCGCTTTTGGTATGGGCATTGATCGCCTGGCCATGTTGAAATACGGCATTCCCGACCTCCGGGCTTTCTTTGAAGCAGATTTGCGCTGGCTTCGGCATTATGGTTTTTCAGCACTCAATGTGCCGGAATTGGCGGGAGGGTTAAGCTAATGAAATTCACCCTTTCATGGCTTAAAGATTACCTGGATACCGACGCCACTCTGGGCGAAATCACTGATGCCCTGACCGATGTAGGGCTTGAGCTTGAAGGCGTCGAGAACCTCGGCGAAGCCTTGAGTGATTTTTCGGTCGCCTATGTGGTAAGCGCTGAGCAACACCCAAATGCTGATCGCTTGCGGGTTTGTCAGGTGGAAACAAAGGATGGCATGGTTCAGGTTGTCTGTGGTGCCCCGAACGCAAAAACCGGCATGACCGGCATATTTGCCCCTCCCGGTACACATATTCCGGGCACAGGGGTTGACCTTCAGGTCGGCGTAATCCGCGGCCAGGAAAGCGCTGGCATGCTGTGTTCTGAGCGCGAACTCATGCTGTCTGACAGCCATGATGGTATCATCGAGCTGGCTGAAAAACTGCCCGTGGGCACACCTGCGGCAGATGCACTGCACCTCAACGACCCTATGATTGATATTGCTATCACCCCCAATCGGCCTGATGCACTTGGGGTTTACGGGTTGGCCCGAGATTTAGCAGCCAAGGGGCTAGGCAAGCTGAAACCACTTGGAATAGAGGCCGTTAAAGGCACTTTTGCCTCGCCAATTGATGTGGAGTTGAGGTTCACCAGCGGCAATGAAGATGCCTGCCCGCTATTTGCCGGGCGCTACATTAAAGGCGTGAAAAACGGCCCGTCTCCGGAATGGTTACAACGCCGGCTCTCGGCAATTGGTTTGCGCCCTATTTCTGCGCTGGTGGATATCACTAACTTTTTGACTTATGCTCACGGGCGTCCCTTGCACGTCTTCGATGCGGATAAAGTGAAGGGTACGATCCACGCCCGGCTCGCCAATGAAGGCGAAAAGATTCTCGCCCTTGATGGCAAGGAATACGAACTCGACACATCCATGACAGTTATTGCCGACGATAATGGCCCAGAAGCCATTGGCGGGGTAATCGGCGGGGAATTTTCAGGCTGCACGTCTGCGACCACAAACGTTTTTATTGAATCAGCCTTTTTCGATCCGATACGAACCGCTACGACCGGGCGCAAACTCAACGTTATGTCTGATGCTCGTTATCGGTTTGAACGTGGTATTGACCCCGAATTCACCCCACTTGGAGTTGAGTTGGCTACCAACCTCGTGATGGAATTTTGTGGTGGTGAAGCTTCGGAGATGATTATCGCTGGAGCAATTCCCGATCATTCCCGTTCAGTTACCCTACGAAAATCGCGGGTAAAATCCCTCGCAGGCATTGATGTTTCGGAAGCTGACCAGAAACGCATTTTGGAAGATCTTGGCTTTGCAGTATCAGATAGCGGTGACGCCTTTGATTGCGCAGTGCCGAGCTGGCGCCCTGACATCGGCGGGGAAGCCGATCTGGTCGAGGAAATCACCCGGATTGTTGGCCTCGACAACGTGCCGAATGCTCCAATGAGCC
>CAJQND010000413.1 GCA_905479595.1 uncultured Hyphomicrobiales bacterium | reverse complement strand
AGGGCCATTTTGAGGGATTGATTACCAAGATCGATGTACTCAACCATCTCCGTCTAACGGCAGCTTAGAATATGCCCGCAAAAATCATTCCCGGACCAGCCGCGGTCGAAAACCTGAAAACCAGCCCCCATTCTGGCTGGCCTTCCCGGGCCGACGCGGAAAACCGCATAGAACCATTCTGCAAGCCTGGATTTGAGCCGGGTTTTTCGCTCACCCCTGGCGAGAAGGTATTCACGATCGGATCATGTTTCGCCCGAAATATCGAAAAGGCGCTTGCCTCGCGCGGATTTGATGTGGTTACGCGGCGCATTCTTGAAGAAGCAGAAACCACCAACATGTTCCGCGCCAACATTCTCAACAATTACGGCGTGCCATCAATCCTCAATGAATTTGTTTGGGCTTTCGATGAAAACCATTCCTTTGATCCGGATGTAAATCTGTTTGAATTGTTCCCTGGACGCTTCACAGATATCCACCTGCCAGCCTCCATTAAGCCTGCTGGGTTTGAAGAAACCCTGGAGCGCCGCAAGGTTATCACCCAAATTGTCCGAGAAGCTGCTGAATGCCGCATCGTTGTGATGACCCTTGGTTTGATTGAGGTTTGGTTTGATAAAACTTCAGGGCTTTACCTCAATTACTCACCGCGCCGTGCGTTGGTTGCCAAGAACCCCGATCGCTTCGAACTGCATGTACTGAGCTACGGTGAGACCATTGCAACTCTTCACAAGATTATTGCTCTGCTTAAAACCTCCTGCCGTGAAGACCAGAAGATATTGCTCACGGTTTCGCCAGTGCCGCTGACCGCGACCTATTCCGGGCGTGATGTTTTGGTGGCAAACGCAGTCTCCAAATCGGTGTTACGTGCCGCTGCCGATGAAATCGTCAATGCGTATGACCACATTGATTATTTCCCGTCTTATGAGAGCGTTACCCTGAGTGATCGCCAGGCGGCATGGGAAGATGATCAACGCCATGTGGAAACCGCTCTGATCGATCTCAATATTGGCCGTATGATTGATGCATATATTGCGCATGCACCGGTGGATCGCGGGCGCGATCTTGCGACTGTAAAGGCGCAAGCGCAGCAACTCCTGGCTGAAAACAAACGAAAAAAGGCAATGCGCCTTTTGGAGCCGTTGCGAGAACACCTTAAAGATGATGCTGAGCTCGCTGGATTTTATATCGAGGCATGTCTTGATGTTGGGCGGGTTGAGGATGCACTTGCGGCACTGCCGCTATTGCCTGGAAACTGGGGAGGCTGGCGACGCGGCGTACTGGAAGCGCGCGCATTGCTGGCGACTGGTGATGGTAATGCTGCATCTGAATTGCTTGCAGGTCTGGCAGCTCAACACCCAAGGCAAGGTGTGGTTTGGCGCTGGCTGGCAGAGGCCAACGTTGCCAGGGAAAGTTATGCGGACGCGCTGGTTGCCGTGAAACACTGGTCGGATGTGGACCGCAACTCAGGCGCGCCCATGAAAATGGCAGCCAAAGTGCATCGTGCCACCGGACAGACAGACAAGGCTGATGCGGCTTATCGTGCAGCGATTGACGCAGAGGACAGCGATCAGGAATTTTTGCTCGATTATGCCGAATTCTTGATCTCTGATAAGCGTCTTGATGATGCAAAATTGTGCTTGATGAGTGTTACACCAGAAAATAAATGGCAAGCAGAACGACTTGGAAATCTCAGTATTTTTACCGCCTAATGGAGAAGCATTAAAATGACCAAAAACCGCCAGGGGTTTGCAACCCGCGCTATTCATGCAGGCCAGCGCCCTGATCCGGTCACCGGGGCAATAATGACCCCGATTTACGCCTCCTCCACCTATGTGCAGGAAAGCCCCGGAGTGCACAAAGGGTACGAATACTCCCGCACGGCCAATCCCACGCGCAAGGCGCTGGAAGATTGTGTTGCTGATCTCGAAAATGGCGTGGCAGGTTTCGCCTTTGCCTCCGGAATGTCTGCAACGGGTACTTTGCTGGAATTACTCGACCATGGTTCACATGTGGTTGCGGGGGATGATCTTTACGGCGGTTCATACCGGATTTTTGAAAATGTCAGAAAACGCACCGCCGGGCACTCGTTTGCATTTGTCGATTTCTCTAATCTGAAAGCGGTTGAATCGGCAATTGGTCCTGATACCAAGATGTTGTGGGTGGAAACACCGACCAATCCATTGCTGAAAGTCATCGATTTGGCTGCAATAGACGAAATTGGCAAAAAACATGGTGTTTTGACCGTTTGCGATAATACATTTGCCTCGCCGTACTGCCAGCGCCCACTCGATCACGGCATCGATCTGGTGATGCATTCAGCAACCAAATATCTCAATGGCCACTCAGATGTGATTGCCGGAATGGTAGTTGCTGCCAATGAAGAGTTGGCCGAGCGGATTGCCTATTTACACAATGCAGTAGGGAGTATTCTCGGTGCCAACGATGCGTTTTGGGTTTTGCGGGCGCTGAAAACCCTGCCGGTGCGCATGGAGCGCCATTGCGCCAATGCGATGGCAATCGCGGAATGGCTGGATGCAAATGCCAAGATTGAAAAGGTTTATTATCCAGGACTTCCTGGACATGCCAACCATGACATCGCGAAAATCCAGATGAACGGATATGGCGGCATCGTTACGGCGGTACTCAGCGGTGGAATGGATGCGGCCCGGCAATTTTTGGAGCGCACCGAACTGTTCTCATTGGCGGAGAGTCTTGGCGGTGTTGAAAGCCTGATTGAACACCCCGCCATCATGACTCATGCTTCTATCCCTCGTCATCTGCGTGAGGAAATTGGCATTGTTGATGGCTTGGTGCGGCTTTCGGTCGGCATTGAGGATATTGATGATCTGATCCGTGATTTGAAGCAGGCACTTGCATGATAAAGACGCTCGCAGCTGAAGCGCTCGGTACGTTTGTCTGGGTGGCGGCGGTTTGTGGTGCGATGCTGATTTCCACTGCCTCAGGTATTCTGGGAGTTGCGTTGTGTGTTGGGCTGAGCGTTGCTGCGATGATGGCCGTGTTCCCAGGTGGGCATTTTAACCCTGCGGTGACACTGGGCGCGTTGGCGGCTGGACGCGTATCACCGGGCCAGGCGGGGGCATATGTTGTGGTGCAAGTTATTGGTGCATCTCTTGCTGCGTTGCTGTTCTTTATCCTGTTATCGTCTACTGCCGGATATACGCCCGTGGATTTTGCGGCAAACGGTTATGGCAGCCATTCACCAGGCGGGTTTTCCGCAAATGCTGTGTTTCTCGTTGAATCGTGTCTGACAGCATTGCTGGTGTTTATTGTTCTCGCACTCACCGGATCTTCTTTAGCGCCTTTGATAATTGGCGGGGCGATTGCCGCTTTTCACCTGATGAGCTTCCCCATCGACAATACCTCGCTCAATCCCGCCCGTTCAACAGCGACGGCGTTGTTTGCAGAAGGTTGGGCGGTGAGCCAACTCTGGTTGTTTTGGATTGCGACGATGCTTGGTGGGGTGATTGGCGGGCTTTTATCGCGCTGGTTGAAGCCTGACCATCAACTTGATTGAGCCCGGCTTTCGCGCCAGAAAACCACAAGGCCAGAGACAACGATAATGGCAATGCCAAGCCACTTCCACGCATCTGGAAATTCGCCGAATACCATATACCCAAGAGCTGTCGCGCTGACGATTTCCATGTAGTTGAACGGTGCCAACACAGACGCCGGTGCTGAGCGGAACGCATAGACAATCATCAGGTGCACAATTGTGCCAATGAGCCCGGCAATGGCCAGCCACATCCATTCCATTGAGGTTGGCCAGTGAAACGACAAGATGGAAATACCCGCATTGTCGCCCACCAGTATGACCAGCAACAGGCTCAAGGACCCTACAACACCAGAATAAAACTGCATGGTCAGCGGGTCTTCGCGTTTTGAAAGCTTGGAAGTGAGAATAAGATAAATAGCAAACAGAAACGCCGCACCCAGCGGCAAAAGCGAGATCGCGCCAAACACCTGATAGCTCGGACGCACCAAAATAAGTGCGCCGACAAACCCAGCCGACACGGCGAAACGGCGAGGCCAACCGATTTTTTCACCAAGAAAAATTCCAGACAGAATGGTCAGAATCAAAGGTTCCACGAAAAACACTGCAATCGCATCTGCAACCGGCATCCACTTAAGGGCGGAAAAGAACAGTGTCACGGCACAAGCCATGAGCAGGGCGCGGATAGTGTTCAGCCAGATATGGCGAGGTAACAGGCCGCGCGGCCCTTTTAAGATCAGCACAAATGGCAACAGAAACAATGCTTGAAAGGCAAATCTCGCCTGCGCAACCTGGACGCCGTTGATCGAGCCGGAAACATATTTGGCGATCACGTCCATGCCTGGCGCGACCAGCATGGCGATGACCATTAAAATCAGGCCACGGGTGAGGGCGGCCTGACTGGGCGAACTCTTTCGAACGTGCGGGAATTTTCTTTGTCCTGGGCGCATCGCGCGACAGTGGTGGAATTTCACCCTGTGGGCAATCTCAATTATTGACCTTTGCGCAGCTTTGTGGCCACTTCAGCCGCGACCTAATTTAGAGAGGCGAGCGGATGCAGATCGAAAGAACCGGCTCCAATGTGAGCTTTGGCGGTGAACAGGTCCAGTTCACCCACAAAAGCGCGGTCAACAAATGCACAATGACCTGTTCAATCTATCTGCCGCCACAGGCCGCCATTGCGCCAGTGCCGGTTGTGTGGTGGCTTTCCGGGCTCACCTGTACGGACCAGAATTTTGTCACCAAGGCCGGCGCACAAGGCTATGCGGCAGAACTTGGTCTGGCCATCGTGGCGCCTGATACCAGTCCGCGTGGCGAACATGTGCCTGATGACCCCGATGGGGCCTATGATTTTGGCCTGGGCGCAGGGTTTTATGTGGATGCGACCGAGCAGCCATGGGCTGAAAACTATAATATGTACAGTTATCTCACCAACGAGCTGCCCGACATTATTGCAGCGGAATTTCCGATTGATATGGAGCGCCAGGCAATTTTTGGTCATTCCATGGGCGGTCATGGGGCGTTGACGATCGCGTTGAAAAATCCAGGTCGTTTCAAGTCGGTTTCTGCATTTGCCCCGATTGTCTCACCGCTTCGCTGCCCGTGGGGAGAAAAGGCGTTGGGTGGTTATCTTGGCAAAGACCGCGCTGCATGGGCGCAATATGATGCTTGCGCGCTGGTGGCGAAGGCGCAGGAAAAGCTGCCGCTCCTTGTCGATCAAGGCGATGCGGACGACTTTCTTGAAAATCAACTCAAGCCACATCTGCTGGAAGAGGCCTGTGCGGCGGCGGATCATCGGCTAATTTTGCGCATGCAACCGGGCTATGATCATTCATATTACTTCATGGCGAGCTTTATGGGCGACCATTTACGCCACCATGCTGAAGCGCTTTTTTGACCTTATACGTGGACTTGGACGTCCGCGTTTCCTATATGACATGCAATGGATGCTGTATTGACCTCATTTTGCGGTTAATATGGCCGATAACAACCACAAGGGACAGATAACATATGCCATGGAATAACAAAGGTGGCGGCTGGCAAGGTGGCGGCGACGATGGCGGGCCTTGGGGACAAGCTCCAAAAGGCGGCAACGGCGGCGGCGGAGGTGGCGGCCGACAAACTCCTCCCGATCTTGAAGAATTGCTCAAAAAGGGCCAGGACCGTCTAAAGGGTATCATTCCCGGCGGCGGTGGTGGTGGCAGTGGCGGGCCGGGATCCAGCAAATTCGTTTGGTTGCTCGCGCTTGCAGCTCTCGCCGGGCTTTGGGTTATGAACGCTGTATATACGGTTGAAGCGGACGAACAGGGCGTTGTACTGCGGCTTGGGAAATATGATCGTACAACCGCACCTGGCCTGCATTTCATCATGTGGCCAATTGAAACTGTCGAAACCCCGCGGGTACGGGCCGTCAATCAGCTCAATTTTGGTGGTGCCACGGGCTCACCTGAAGGTTTGATGCTCGCAGGCGATCAAAACATTGTCGACATCCGGTTTTCCGTTTTGTGGAAAATTTCAGATGCGCAGAAGTTCCTGTTCAATATCAACGCACCAGAACAGTTGGTGCGTACGGTGTCAGAAAGTGCAATTCGTGAAATTGTAGGCCGTACCAGTGGCGAACAAGTGCGTACGAAGGGTCGCCTGGTAGCTCAGGATGCCATTCGTGAACTGGTTCAAAAAACACTGGATGGTTATGACAGCGGCATTTTGATTACCGGTGTTCAGCTTGAAAAAGCCGATCCTCCTCCCGCCGTTATCGATGCGTTTGAAGAAGTGCAGCGTGCCGAGCAGAACCAGAACAAGTTCATTCGTGATGCTGAACAGTACCGAAATAAGGTACTCGGCGAAAAACGCGGTGAAGCTGCTCAGATTGTGGAAAGCGCCAAAGGTTATAAATCTCGCGTAACTGCAGAAGCTGACGGTGAAGCTGAGCGTTTCAATTCTGTTTATGCTGAATACGCCAAGGCCAAGGATGTGACCCGGAAACGGTTGTTCCTTGAAACGCTTGAGGAAGTATTCTCCAACTCCAACAAAATCATCATCGAAGGTGGCAAGGATGGAACAGGCGTTGTGCCCTACCTGCCATTGCCGGAAATCAACAAGCGCAAGGAGGGGGCTCAGTAATGGGTAATATTCTCAAACCATTCGTCTTGATACTCGTTGCAATTGGTGCATTTGTCGCTTTTACCTCAACATTTGTTGTCGATGAACGTCAAAAAGCGCTCGTGGTACGATTTGGTGAAATTCAACGCACGGTCGAAGGACCAGGATTGAATTTCAAAGTGCCGGTTATCGATGAGGTGATTTTCATCGAAGACCGGGTTTTGTTCTTTGAAAGCATCGATAAATCGGTGCAGGTGGTCGATGGACGGCGTTATCTGGTTGATGCGGTGACGATGTTGCGTATCACCGACCCGCGGAAGTTCCGTGAAACGGTAGGGGCCGACCTAAGTCTTGCTCGTGACCGGATTGATACGAGGCTCGATGCGGCATTGCGCCAAACCTATGGTAAGCGCACGTTCGGTGTGGCCCTGTCGAAAGACCGTGCTGCGATGATGCGCGAAATCCGCGATCAGGTGCGGACTGAGGCAAAGGCCCTTGGTATTGATATTATCGATGTCCGCATCCGGCGCACTGACCTGATGCCCGATGTTCTCAAAGATACCTATGAGCGCATGAATGCAGAACGTTTTGCAGAAGCCGCCCAGTTGCGCGCTGTCGGTGAAACCGCCCAGCGGCGAATTCGCGCGGAAGCAGACCGTGAAGCGGTAGAGCTTGTTGCGAAGGCCAAACGGGAATCTGAAATCGTTCGTGGTGAAGGTGAGGCTGAACGCAACCGTATTTTTGCCGAAGCATTTACCAAGGACCCTGAGTTCTTCGCTTTCTATCGCTCGATGAAAGCCTATGCCAAAAGCTTGACCGGGAATGATACAACCCTTGTTCTGCGCCCCGATTCTGAATTCTTTGAATATTTCGGCGTCGGTGGAGATAAAAAGACAGGCGAATGAAGTTAGAACGAGCGCCGTGGGAGTTAGGTCATGCGTGATCTGATCACGGCGCTCGGTCTCGTTTTGGTGATCGAAGGATTGCTGTATGCCGTAAATCCGTCCGGATTGAAGCATATGTTGGCTCTAATGCGCGAAGTTCCCGACCAAAACTTGCGTGTAGCCGGGATAGGCGCAGTTGCGGTTGGGTTTTTTATTGTCTGGATGACCCGCAACGGCATTATTTCCTGAGCAGTTTGTGTCTTTGTTGACATGGAGGTGATCCATCAAGTTGGCAAAAATGGTATAAATAAGTGCGAAGGCCCAAGAGCTGAGCGTTACCGATTTAGGAGAGAAATCTTTGACCCGTACTGCAAGTGTTGATCGTTCATACGTAACCATTAAATCTGCCCTGGCTGCGTTGGCGGTTTTGAGCATGATTGTTTTAGGCCTGACGCGACCTGCCGGTGCCCAGGGCCCCGCATCAGTTGCTGATTTGGCTGAAGGTTTGACTGGCGCTGTGGTCAATATTTCCACAACCCAGAATGTTGATGTTTCTCAGCGCAACTTTCAAATTCCTGAACTTCCTGAAGGGTCCCCGTTCAAGGATTTTTTCAAGGATCTTTTGCCTGAAAACCGAAATGGCGAAAAAAATGGTGGTAAACGGCGCAGCCGCAAATCCAATTCTCTGGGATCAGGGTTTGTAATCGATTCCAAAGGGATTGTGATCACCAACAATCACGTGATTGCTGATGCCGATGAAATTAAAGTCATCTTTGCTGATGGTGAAAAACTGGAAGCGAAAATCATTGGCCGCGATAGCAAAACCGACATCGCTGTTCTTAAAGTCGAACCAAAAAAGTCGCTTCAAGCGGTTGAATTTGGTAGTTCAAAAAACTTGCGGGTTGGCGATTGGGTAATGGCGATTGGTAACCCGTTTGGCCTTGGTGGAACGGTGACCATGGGCATTGTGTCTGCGATCAAGCGCGATATCAGCGCTGGCCCATATGATAATTTCATTCAAACCGACGCAGCGATCAACCGGGGCAATTCCGGTGGGCCATTGTTCAATATGGATGGCAAGGTCGTGGGGATTAACACCGCGATCATCTCCCCCTCAGGTGGCTCAATCGGTATTGGTTTTTCTGTACCATCAGACACGGCAACAAGTGTAATCGAGCAGCTGATTGAGTTTGGCGAAACACGTCGCGGCTGGCTTGGTGTCCGGATTCAGGCGGTAACGGATGAAATTGCCGAGGGTCTTGGCCTCGACAAAGCTCGCGGTGCGCTGGTCAGTGAAGTCACTCCAGGCGGACCTGCGGAAGCCGGGAAATTGAAATCAGGTGACGTGATCTTGTCTTTTGATGACAAGGATGTCCCGCAAATGCGTGACCTGCCGCGTATTGTTGCAGATACAGCGGCCGACAAAGTTGTCGATGTCGTTGTATTGCGCAAAGGCAAAGAGGAAACCATTAAAGTCAAGATCGGCCGGCTTGAAGAAAAGAAGGTTGCCAGCAAGGATGCGGGTAGTGATGAAACCAAACCTGAGGCTTCCACCGAAGAACAAACCGTTCTGGGCTTGACCCTTGCTCCATTGGATAAAGCTTTGCGGAGCCGCTTTAAAATCGACAAGGAAGTCGAGGGCATTGTTGTCACCGGTGTCGACAATGAAATTGTCCCGGAAGAAAAGCGTATCAAGCCTGGCGATGTGGTGATTGAAGTCGATCAGCAGGAAGTCAGTACTGCGGGCGAAGTTGCCGATGTGGTTGACGGGTTGAAAAAGAGCGGTGATCGCAAAACGGTCATTCTCCGGCTTGCCAACAAGAACGGCGAACACCGGTTTGTGGCGCTTAAGCTGAAACCGAAGAGCTAAGACTGGCTCTAACGCATTTAAAACCCCGGCTGTGGCTTTTGCCCAGCCGGGTTTTTTTATGAGATGAATTGGTCTTTTGAATAACCTTGAAGATACAACAAGGCGTCGAGGCCTGAATGGTCAATGCGAATTTGCGCGGCCTCGCGCACAGCTGGTTTGGCGTGTAGTGCCACCCCCATGCCGGCGACAGATAACATTCCAAGGTCATTCGCGCCGTCACCTACTGCAATCACATCGGCAGGATCTGCACCCAGGCGTGCGCAATATTCTTGCAAGGCCTCAACCTTGGCCTGTTGGCCCAATATGGGCTCGCCCACTTTGCCGGTCAGGGCAGCGTTTTCGATGATCAATTCATTGGCACGGTTTTCATGAAACCCGCAAACGCCCGCCACATGTGCTGTGAATTGGGTGAAGCCGCCGGAAACCAGGCTGGTAAACGCCCCATTGGCGCGCATGGATTGCACCAGGGTGCGCCCGCCCGGCGTATAGGTTAGATCGTGATCGATTACAGATTGAATTTCAGTTTCTGCGAGCCCTGCCATTAACCCGACCCGTTCGCGCACTGCCCCCTCGAAGTCCAGTTCACCGCGCATGGCGCGGGTGGTGATGGCGGCAATCTTTTCGCCCAACCCAGCGCGTTTTCCCAATTCGTCAATGCATTCTTGCCCAATCATGGTGGAGTCCATGTCGGCAATAAGGATTTTCTTGACCCGATTGGTGGCGGGCACAATTGCAAAGTCGATCTGCGCACCCGCCAGACTATCGCGCAATGCGTCTTCCAGCCCACTCTGGTTCCCGGAAAAAGCGATCTCAGTGGCATGGGAAGATAAGTTGCGCGAACTACCAGCATCTGGAAGCAGGCTCTGGGCTTTGGTGATGATATCGGGGGCAAGGCCAGGGTAATGTGGACTTGCAATCAGAACCAGAACATTGTCCATGAGATTATTCCGAACGTAAGAGGATGGTTTGGCAAAAAAATCTGACAAGCAGGCGATCCTTATCGCAGGGCCGACAGCGAGCGGCAAGTCCGGTCTTGCGTTAAAACTGGCCGAAACCACCGGTGGTGTCATTCTCAATGCTGATGCCATGCAGGTCTATGCCGATTTACGCATCTTAACAGCGCGGCCTGGAGAAAGTGATGAGCAACGCGCCGAACACCGTCTGTATGGACATGTGGACGGCGCGGAGCGCTATTCAGTTGGCAAATGGCTGGACGATATGGCTATTGCCCTGAAGGATGTGTGGGCGCGTGGGGTGCCAGCTATCGTTGTCGGCGGGACAGGACTCTATTTCAAGGCGTTGGATGAGGGATTGAGCCTGGTTCCAGAGGTTTCGCCGGAATTGCGCGCCGAGATATCCAGACAACATCAAGATCAAGGAATTGGGCATCTTTATGAGCGCCTGCGCCAGCGCGATCCCGAAGGTGCGGCGGCGCTGGAGCCAGCGGATGCCCAGCGGATCATTCGTGCTCTGGAGGTTGTAGAAGAAACGGGAACCACGCTGGGGGCCTGGCAACAGCGCCGGGTGAAATCACTGCTTGATGGTGCGCATGTGCGTCGTGGTCATCTCCATGTGGAACGTGAGGTTCTTTACCAGCGCTGCAATGTCAGGCTGGAAGCGATGGTCGGAGAGGGGGGGCTGGAAGAAGTGTCGCGTTTGCGCTCCCGCAATCTCAACGCAGCCTTGCCGGTGATGAAGGCAATCGGGGTGCGGGAATTCTCTTCCTATCTGGATGGGGAATTGGCGATGGAAGACGCCATCGCTGCGGCCCAGATGCAAACAAGGCGGTATGCCAAGCGCCAGATGACCTGGTTTCGCGGGCAAATGGCGGGCTGGCCGAGCGGTGGCGGGGAAGAAATTCTCAACCAGTTTTTGAAATAAGTGAAAAGAAAAAAGAATGTTTGCGCAATATTAGAATAGTGCTTGACCTTGCGCCGGTGGCTGAATAAAGTGCGCGCAAATCGAAGGAAGGCCGTTATGGGCAAGCTTATTGTAGTATTGAGGCGCGTTACCGGAGTGATGTAGAAATCACCTCCGAACGGTAACGCGCATCCAGGTCCCGAACGGGGCCTTTTTTGTTGCAGTAAACCCAAGCGGTACATGTGAAAGCTGGAGTAGAAAGCATGAGCAAGGAAATGAGCGGGGCCGAAATCGTCCTGAAAGCGCTGAAAGATCAGGGCGTGGAGCATATTTTTGGCTATCCGGGTGGTGCGGTCCTTCCAATCTATGACGCCATTTTCCAGCAGGAAGACGTACGCCACATTCTGGTGCGCCATGAACAAGGTGCTACCCATGCTGCGGAAGGCTATGCGCGCTCCACAGGCAAAGTTGGCGCGGTTCTGGTAACGTCAGGCCCAGGTGCGACCAATGCGGTTACGGGGCTTACCGACGCCATGCTCGATTCTATTCCCATGGTGGTGATCACTGGTCAGGTGCCAACGCATTTGATCGGCAATGATGCCTTTCAGGAATGCGACACGGTTGGCATTACACGGCCATGCACCAAGCACAATTATCTGGTGAAAGATGTCAATGATCTCGCCCGGATCATGCATGAAGCGTTTTATGTTGCCGCTTCCGGCAGGCCGGGTCCTGTTGTTGTCGACATTCCTAAAGACGTGCAGTTTGCCATCGGCACCTATCAGGGGCCGTCCAATGTGGCGCACAAAACCTATAAACCCAAGGTCAAGGGCGACCAGAGCGCGATCCGTGATGCGGTTGAGCTGATGGCTAATGCCCGCAAGCCGATACTGTATACTGGCGGCGGCGTTATCAATTCTGGCCCGGGCGCTGCGCAATTGCTGCGCGATCTGGCAAAAATGACGGGTTTTCCGGTTACATCTACCTTGATGGGGCTGGGGGCTTTTCCGGCATCGGATGATAAATTCCTCGGCATGCTGGGTATGCACGGCACCTATGAAGCCAATATGGCGATGCATGATTGCGTTGTTATGGTGTGCATTGGGGCACGCTTTGATGACCGTATTACGGGCCGGGTTGATGCATTCTCTCCGGATTCTGCCAAAATTCACATCGACATTGACCCATCATCCATCAACAAGAATATCCAGGTCGATATTCCCATAATCGGCGATGTGGGCCATGTGCTTGAAGACATGATCCGCGTGTGGAAAGCCC
>CAJQND010000412.1 GCA_905479595.1 uncultured Hyphomicrobiales bacterium | reverse complement strand
GGCTCTCGACCCGGAGATGATCAAAGAAGTTCTTGATGTCATGGTTGAACTGGCTGACACAGGAATGACCATGATCGTGGTAACCCACGAAATGGGTTTTGCCAGGACCGTCGCCGATCGTGTGATCTTCATGGATGAGGGCGACATCGTCGAGGAAAACGAACCCAACGAATTTTTCAACAACCCTCAGCATGAGCGAACCAAGCTGTTCCTCAGTCAGATACTATGATTTTTCAATATCAAACCGAAGACTGTCGTGATGCTTTTTTTGCAACACATTTACCGAACTTGGCATTGGACGCCGCCGCTTCGGCAATCTTAATAGGATGATCACTGAGTATTTTCACCAAGGATTTCCTGTTTCAATGTCCTATGAACTTTTTGTTGAAGTCACACGCAACGCCACTGTGGAAAGCCGGCACTTTGGTGCTGCCGTCGTGTGTGATCATAGAAGCAATATTCTGGAGAGCTGGGGAGATGTCAAAGGGCTTATATTCCCTCGCTCTGCCCTCAAACCTTTGCTGGCTATTGATCTGGTTGATAGCGGAGCCAGTGACCACTTTGCCTTAAGTGATGCGGAACTAACCATCGCCTGCGCGTCTCATCAGGGCGAACCAATGCATCAGGAACTGGTGATGGCGTGGATCAATCGTTTGGGATTAAACCAGGATAATCTGGCCTGTGGTGCTGATTTGCCAGGCGATTTCGAGAGTGCCCGCAAGATGCTGGTTTCAGGACAGCAGGGTTGCCGGGTTCATCATAATTGCTCGGGCAAGCATGCCGGGTTTTTGACAACGGCGCTGCATTTGGAAATGCCGCTGGAGGATTTCCATCTGGTTGATCATCCGCTGCAGCAATTATCTCTGGATGGTCTTTGTGAGTTGGTCGGAGTTGATTTGCGACAATTTCCGATCGGAATTGACGGCTGCGGATTTCCTGCAACCACGATGCCTTTGGTTGACCTTGCGCGCGCGGTGGCCCGTTTTGCCAAACCCGTCGAATTGTCTGATGATCGCGCAAAAGCGGTTTACCGACTCCAAAAAGCTATAACCCATGAACCTTTGTATGCAGCCGGTCATGGGACTGTGGTCAGTGAGTTAAATCAGGTTACCAAAGGCGCGGTACTGGCAAAAACCGGCGCTGAAGGCGTTCTCACAGCTGCTCTGCCCGAACAGGGATTGGGAATTGCATTGAAAATATCCGATGGCAGCGCGCGAGCACGCTCGGCGACACTAATGGCAATTCTGGATCACCTGGGGGTTCTGTCTGACGACGAGAAAAATCAGCTCCAAGCACATATTGCCCCAAAAATAGCGAATTCCAGGGGGCTTGTTGTAGGAGAAATTCATCCGGCCCATTCATGGTTGTCCGGTTGAGCTTCTACAGTTAATGTGACAGCGCCCTTGTGAGTACCATCAGGCAATCTTGACGACAATGTCGTATAGTGTGGCACCGGCATGTGCGAGCCGGTCTGCCGCGTTTGACATATGCCGGTAAACCTCGCGCCGTTTGAACGCCTCCATGACATATTCGAACGCGACTATTTCTGCCTCAAGCTTTTGGTTGCTGTCTGCTTTTTTTGCCCGGATGTCTGCGACATAGGTTGAAATATCGAACAATTCGGCCAACGCCTTGCGGTAGTCCTTTTCGATTGTGCGCTCTGCCTTGCGCGCCGCCAGAGCGTTGGATTCGGCAAGGATTGCATTCTCGCTCAATTTCTTGAACCCCTCCTGCAGCGCTTGTGTACCCTCCTTGAGGTGGATGGCCATCTGCAGCAGGTATTGGTCCGGTTCAATGTCAAACACCTCCATTTCCCGAACGGTGGTTTTTGCATAGTTCATCAGATGATCGATATCGACAATGGCGCGGTAAATGTCCTCCCTGTCCATGGGAGTCGAGAACGATGTATTCAGAGCGTCGATGTTTCTCTTCTTGAGTTCGTCGCCTTCCTTTTCCATTTGCTTGACATGTTTGCCGACTTTCTTTTTGCCGGACTCCATGAAGACAACCAGTTCCTCCATAGTCGCCACAGCCATATCGCATTGATCATCGACAAGACTGAAGAAATCCGGAGTCTTTGGCAAAACCCGATCGACGATGCGGGTCAACAGTGAATTCCCTCCACTCATTTCCATACTCCTTGCAGTTGCTAATCCAGATGGGCTCCGCAGTGGTGGATTGGCTTTCTAACCAATGCCGGTCAACAGTTTGACGATCAGGTAAGTGACTATTCCAAAAATTGCTGAACCCGGGATTGTCAAAACCCAGGTCATGAGGATCTCCCGGGCCTTGGACCAGCCAACTGCCTTGGGTCGTTCAGAGGCGCCGATTCCCATCAGGGCGGAGCTGGTGACATGCGTGGTGGATACCGGCGCACCAAAAATAGCGGCTGTGAATATGATGCCGCCCGCCGCGACCTGGCCATTGACCGCGTGCAGCGGCCGGATCTTGTAGATGGCGAAACCGATTGTACGAACGATACGCCAGCCTCCGGACAGAACGCCGAGCGTAATGGCCGATGCACACAGCAACACAACCCACAACGGCACCTGGAATTCATCGATGAAACCGCCAAGCAGCAGTACCATTGTGATAATGCCCATGCTCTTTTGCGCATCATTGGCGCCGTGTGAAAACGCCATGCCGGCAGACGTCACATACTGCGTCAGGCGCAGATACTTGTTGGCAATCGGCTTGGCGCCGCGCAGCAGGGCGCTCATCAGGCGGTGAATGATGAATCCCACCCAGAACCCGATGATCGGCGACAGGATCAGGGCCAATATCACCTTGGTGACGCCGGTCATGTGGCCGGTTGTCAAAAATTCATCTGCGCCCCACACCACATATTGCGGGCCGGCGGCAACGACGACCGGGCCAGCCAGGCCGCCGACCAGGGCATGTGATGAACTTGACGGAATGCCATAATACCATGTCCACAGATTCCAGACGATTGCCCCGAAACAGCCGCACAGGATAATTGTCATCGATACACTCGACTGCAGGTCACTCAAATCAATGAACTTGCCAATGGTGTTGGCTACGGCGGTTCCGCCAAGGAGAGGCCCGAGAAATTCGAACGTGCCGACGATTATTACGGCCTGGATCGGGGTCATCGCGCGCGACGCGATCGGGGTCGCTACAATGTTGGCTGCATCATGAAATCCGTTCGTAT
>CAJQND010000411.1 GCA_905479595.1 uncultured Hyphomicrobiales bacterium | reverse complement strand
TTCCAGTTGTGCTGTTCATTGGCCAGGTGGCGCGCAAGGACATTGGCCGTGGCGCGTTTCAAGAGGTGGATTACACGTCGTTTTTTGCCGATATCGCAAAAGGCGTCTGGCAAGTCAGTGACGCCAGCACGCTTCCAGATATCATGCACCAAGCCTTCACCTTGGCCCAGTCCGGCACGCCGGGGCCGGTTGTCATTTCGCTGCCCGAAGACATGCTGCGCGATGCCTGTGAAACCGAACCCTTGGCAATTGGAGATTTGCGCCCGCCCGCCCCTTGTGGCTTTGACCTGACATTGGTTGGTGACCATCTGGCAAAAGCAGAACGCCCATTGGTCATTGCCGGCTCGAAGATGAAAGGTGCGCGCGGTTCTGCAGCACTCGCGGCATTTGCAGAAAAATTTCAGGTACCCGTCGCGTTGAGCTGGAAACACCAGGAATTGCTCGACAACAACTCCCCCCACTACGCAGGCCACCTTGGTTTTGGCATCCCCCGTGCCCATGCTGACCTGCTTCAGACATCTGATCTTATAATTGCTTTGGGAACACGGCTTGGCGATGTGGTAACGCAAAACTACACCATGCCGCGCGCCCCAAAACCTGAGCAGATACTCGCCCATGTATACCCGGACGGTGAACTGATCGGGCAGGTTTATGAAACCGATATGCCGGTCGCCTGTGACCCGGTCGAGTTTGCCGAGGCGATGGTTACCCATATTACACCGGAAATCCCAGACACAAGGCAATCCTGGATCGGCAAAACTTCCCGCTTCGTTCAGGACGCCATGACATTCAAGGCGCGAGAAACCACTGACGGGGTTGATTATGGCTGTGTCATCGACGCGCTGGCCCGCCAGGCAGATGATGATGCCATAATCACCACAGATGCAGGAAACTTTTCCAGCTGGGTGCACCGCTATTGGAAGATGACGCCCAAAAATGCGTTCATCGGCGGGGTTGCCGGGGCCATGGGCCTGGGCGTTCCCGGCGCAGTGGCGGCAAGTTACCTCGCCCCGGATCGTCAGGTAATTTTGGCGGTGGGTGATGGCAGCATTTTGATGACGGGCAACGAGCTGGCCACCGCCATGATGCTCGGCGCGAAGCCAAAAATTATTCTGTCAAATAACGGCACCTATGGCACCATCCGCCAGCATCAGGAAATGAAGTTTCCCGGCCGGGTGCAGGGCACGGACCTTGTGAACCCGGATTTCAGCAAATGGGCTGAAAGCTTTGGCGCCAAAGCCATCCGCATAGCGCCAGGTGATGATGTGGACGCAAAGGTGGCAGAAGCCCTCGCCTACAATGATGGTCCGGTGCTGGTCGAGGTCATGTCGAGCCAGGAATCATTGTCTGCATTTGCGACATTGTCCGAAATAAAAAAGTAGCATCGCAGCTTAATTTCGCAATTCTTTGGTCGTGTCCAGCAGCCAGTTTCGAAAAGCATTTACTGCATTTCGCTTTATTGTTTCGGGTCGATAGACCAAATAAATACGGCCATAGTCTATACCAATGTCGGAAAACCGCATCAATTTTCCAGCCTTCACATCACTTGCAACAACCTCTTCTGAGGCGAGGAAAAGACCTTGCCCGGCCAATGCTGATTCGATGGCAAGCATGGCGGCTAAGGGGGTTGAAATGTTGGGAAGTTCAGCATTTGGCATGCCTGCTTCAGCAAACCATAACTGCCACAATCTTGCTTTGCTATCTTGTATGAGTTTGAAATTCTGAAGTTCGGTTAAGTCTGGCAGTTTTTTTGCACCGCCGTTTAGCTCTGGCGCCCCTATCGGATAAAATTGTGTGTTGCTTATCAAGTCGGACGCTTGTTCTGGTTTTCCATGATGGCGAAACCGAATGGCCAGATCACATTCGAACTGCTCAATGTCAGCCAATTTCGGGGTGGCATCAATGCCCACTTTAACATTTGGGTGCAAAGTATCAAATTGCCCAAGCCTTGGCATCAACCATTTTATCGCAAATGTCGATTCACAGCTTAAGGATACAGAACCCTCAGGGGCAATTAAAAGTCTATCCGTGGCATCAGCAATTTGATCAAGGGTGGGAGATATCTCTGAAAGATACTTCTTCCCAGGTTCTGTCAATTCAACACCTCTCGCAATGACTTTGAAAAGTTGAACGCATAATCTTTTTTCAAGCCCGCGCACATGGCGGCTGATAGCAGAGTGGCTGACATTCAGTTCAACAGCTGCCTTGCTGAAACTTGAATGCCGGCCCGCAGCTTCAAAGGCCCGTAAGGCGTTTAGTGGCGGTAATCGGCGTGGCATGGGCATATGTGACTTTTATGCACACATGATGTCAAACAAAAATGTTTGTGAAGAATTCGCGCGCGGCGCTCCATGACAGGCACAAAAAATTGAGTGTCTGGAGAGAAAGCTATGAACAGTTTTGCCAAATTGGAAGCCCCTGCAGCAATTCACCATAATGCGATTATCAGGATCACCAAAGTTATTCGTGGAAAAATTGCAGCGGGCGCGGCACGGCTCAGAGAGAAACGCTCCCACGCCCGGTATAAAAAATCCGTGCAGCACCTAAACGAACATCTGCTCCAAGATGTGGGCCTGACAAAGGATGACGTTGAAACACTCCATCCAGAATTTCCATCTGGTGATGTTGATCGCACAATATTATGATGGCCAACTGCTCGCCCACTTGGGCATGGCTACACAGACGGGGATTACCAAATGCCGGTAAAATCAATTGCGGATGTTCCGCTTCTTGCAGGCGCATCACATCCGGTAGCTGCGGTGGACAAGTGCAAAGCCCGGCGCAAGCAGCAATTGGGCGATGCGGTGGGGATCAATCAATTTGGCGTCAATCGGGTGGAGCTTGATCCAGGTGTATGGTCAACAGTGCGCCATTGGCACAGCCATGAAGATGAGTTTGTGATGGTGCTCGAAGGCGAACTGACTTTGGTTACGGATGACGGTGAGCAAGTTTTACAAGTCAATGACTGTGCCGGTTTCAAAGCGGGCGCTGCCAATGCCCACCGGTTGGAAAATCGCTCAGATATGCGCGCAATCTATCTTGAAGTTGGAAGCCGAAAACCGGATTGCGATGAGGTTTTCTATCCTGATGATAATCTGATGATCCGCTTTCACACAGACGGCAAACGTTATTACATGGATGAACACGGCAAGATTATCGCACCTGCCGATTGAACCTTGAACACGAAACGGGTGGCGGGGCGCGTTCCGCACGGGGCAGAACAGGTTAGGCTCAATTAATACTGGAACCCAGACCTATGCCCCTCACCTTCAAAGCACTCCCAACCGAAGACGTGCGTGCTCTCCAAGCCGGTCAACCTGATGCAAACAGACAAATGCCTGAAAGGGGAGTATCAAACGGTATTGGCACTCCATGCCGCCATTGCCTGACTAATATTCCGGACGGCAAGGAAATGCTGGTTTTGGCTTACCGGCCTTTTCCGGTTCCGCAGCCCTATGCGGAAACCGGACCCATTTTTCTCTGTGCCAATCAATGCCATCGCCACCATGATACTAGTGTTCTTCCCAAGATGTTCGAAGCCCGGCAGAACATACTTGTGCGCGGCTATACAGCAGAAAACCGCATCAAATACAGCACCGGAAAAGTGATCGAAATAAGTGCCGTCGAGCGTGTAGTGGGGCAAATTTTCGAAGACCAAGACGTGGCTTATGTCCACATGCGCTCAGCTTCAAACAATTGTTATCAATGCCGGATTGAGCGTTCCTAAATTATCGGTTACCCGGTAAAAAACGATAAATCTTTCCATGACACGTTCATCTAAGCCATATTACCAGCCTGTTTTATAAGCACTCCATTTTTTGCCGAAGAGATTTGCATGTTTAAAATTGGATATCGAGAAGGCCGAATGTTTGACGACACGCGGACAAACTGGGCTGGCGATGGTCCAAGACCGCTCGTCTGGGCCGCGTGGTACCCCACAACAGATGAAGCCGTTCAGGCAGAATCTGCAGATCCGTCTTCTGACAGTGCATGGTTTCATACAAGTGCTGTTGCAAAAAATGCAAGAATTTCGTCATCGCGCGAGGTCTGGCCTGTTGTTTTGCTTTCCCACGGCACAGGCGGTTCAGCGCAAGGGCTGGATTGGCTGGGAGCGAGACTTGCGGCGCAAGGTTTCATTTGCATTGGCGTCAGCCATCATGGAAACACGAGCATTGAACCATATCTCGCAGAAGGGTTCTTATGCTGGTGGGAGCGTTCTGCCGACCTGACAAAGATGTTCACGCTTCTTTCCAACACGGCATTCTTCTCTCAGCGGATTGATGTCGAGAACGTCTTTGCCGCCGGGTTTTCCCTTGGCGGGCATACCGTGGTCTCGCTTGCAGGGGCAATTTACGATCAATCCCTGTTTGATGCATTTACCCAGTCAGCGCCTGTCGATATGTCCGGTCCGCGTGAATTTCCTGATCTGGCTGCCCATGCGCAAGACCTCATGGAAAATTCCGAACCATTTCGCGCTTCCTTCGCGCGTCACGCAGATCCCTACCGGGATCATCGGATCAAAGCCATTGTATCTTGCGCACCCGCACCAACGGTTCGTGGTTTCACACCGCAGAGCGTTTCAAGCGTAACCGTGCCTACCCTCATTCTTTCCGTGAATGGCGACACAGAATGTCCACCTGCGCTTTGCGCAGACTGGCTCCTTCACCAAAATCCGGATTTCAGGAAACAGATCATCTCCCTAAAAGCCGGACATTATGTGTTTTTGCCCGAAGCAACCGAATATGGCCGCCAGCAAGGGGCCGATATCTGCGTTGACGTGCCAACTGTCAACAGACGTGCAATCCACGACATAACAGCCCAAAAATGCGCCACACATTTCAGTTCTCTGGTTTCGTAACCAGTGCGGTGCCGCTAGCTCGTGTGTTTGCCAAACAGGGCGCGGTACAGTTTTTTATCCCGGCCATAAATATCTTTGCGGAAATTGATGCCGCCACCTGGTCCACGAAATGCGGTCGAATAGGTTAAATGCACCGCCAATGGTTCGGGCAGGTTCACCCGTGTTCGCTTGGCGCCAGCAACCGTTTTGTCGATTTTCTTGCGAGTCCATTTTCCCGGCACGGTCGCCAAAACCTGTTCAGCCAGATCAAGCGGGCGGCCAACCCGGATACACCCGTGGGAAAATGCCCGCGCAGAGCGTTTGAACAATGACCGTGACGGGGTGTCGTGCAAATAGATATTATGCTTGTTGGGGAAGATAAACTTCACCCGGCCAAGCGCGTTCTTTGGCCCCGGTTTCTGGCGGATAGTGAACGGAAAGTTTTTACGCGAATATTGCGACCAATCGATGGCTGGAAATGGCACCGATTGCCCACCTTGAAGCAATTCATAAGTGCTGCCCAGAGCGCTGGGATTGTTTTGCAGCTTAGGCAAAATCTCCTTCGTGGCGATAGAATACGGCACGGTCCATGTTGGATTGATTTCCACATATTTGATCTTGTTGGAGAACACCGGCGTGTTGTGGCCAGGTTTTCCGACGACCACACGGATTTGTTCAACCATTGAGCCATATTCCATGCGCCTTAGTTGAAAGGCCGCAATATTCACCAGGATATATTTGTCG
>CAJQND010000410.1 GCA_905479595.1 uncultured Hyphomicrobiales bacterium | reverse complement strand
CGTAAATTAAAGCCATTCGCTGCCCAAGTCGCGGAACGTAGACAAACCGAGAAGTCGCGCAAGCAAGCTGCGCCCAAACGAGAAACGGGAGCGCGGCGAGAATCGTCCAATGGTCGGCAGAACGCCAATGTAAGCAAAGAGCAGCGGGAAAAAGTCGCAGTGTTGAAAAAGGAACTCGGCCAACGTCGTGCGGAGCTGCAGAAGCAACTGAACGGTCTTCTAAACGACGATCAGAAGCAGGCCAGAGATGCTGCGAAGAAGAAGGCACTCGACGAAGGTAAAGGTGGAGTGACACTGCGAACTGCGATGGACGTGGCACTCAACCTGACGCCCGATCAGAAGAAAAAGTTTGACGAACTGCGGCTGACTATCGGACAACTCACACGAGAACATCGCCAGAAGCTACAAAAGATCATGCAGGACTCCAAATCCAACCAATGACACACAACACAATGCGATTTCCACTCTATTGTCTCGCGATCATTTCTTTTGCACTTCCCGCGATCGCCTGTGGCAACGAACGTCCGGTGAAACCGAATATTGTCCTAATTCTAACGGATGATCTCGGTTAGCAGGAAGTGACGTGCTACGACATCGACGAGAGAATCGGTGTTTGTTTCAACTGCCGACCCGACAAGCCGAATTTGGTGTGCACGAAGAAGTTGGTCGGGTGTCGGCTTGTTGGTATGTCCGGAAATACCTCATGTAGTGACGGCACTGTCCTGAAACGCCTGAAAATGTAGTCGGAAATCCATGGGCGGTGAACGGTGAAAAGTTCGAAACGTATAAAGCAGGGAGAGCTTCCCTCCCCTCGTTTGTACTTTTTTTAACGGTACTTTCGAGGATTAGAGGCCAGACTGCTGGCCCCATTTCTGGACTCATCGGTCTCTTGGCAGGCAGAAACAACCATCTTCAAACACCATTCTCCTGCACCAGCCTTCCCAAGTTGTGGGTAGCCCCCATCCCCACCCATACCGTTCGATAGGAAACCAATATCTTCTTTTCATAACGCATACCGGCATCAAAACCGTTTTAATCGTTATTTTTGTAAAACTTTACCACCTGTTTTGGCCGATGTGTATTCGAGTAAAACCGCTCTTTTTCATTGTTTGGTAAGGGTTCGTTGTGCGATGTTCTCTGGAGAATCAGAGGGGGTGCTTGAGCGGTATCAGGTGTCTATGTTTCAGATTCGTAGGACATTGTTTTTCACCTTTGCATTCCTTGTGGCTTGCGTGAGCCTCAAAGCAGGAGCCTTCGCGCAGGAAGAAGACGGTCTGCTGGCACCAGCATTTCTTGAGCCAGAACTTCTTGCAGAAGATTTTTTTGGTGAGGGTGCACCGAGATACTTGGAGCCTCCGAAGCAATCTCTTGTGGAGCGGTTTCCAATTGAAACCCCAACAATCATTCAGTCTGGTTACGAACAGTGTTCGACTTGCGCAGGTTGTTGTGATAGTTGTACTGGCTCATCAGCCTGCGATGAATGTATGTCACAACAAGGAAGTTGTTGTGAGTACGGGTGTATTGGCCAATATAGATCGGCTCCATGTATTACGTGCCCTCATGTCACAACAGTTGGTGACCAATTTAATATCAATTTATTTGGAACCTTGAATCTCGATATGCTTTTTAATAATGCACGCCCGGTGTCACCAGGCGTGCCATTTTATCTATTTCCAGAATCACCAGTTGGTTTTGATCAGAATACGGTAAGTATTCACTCACGTCAGACAACACTCGGAGCTCTCTTTGCCGGTCCAGAGCTTGGTCAATTTCAGGTCGGCGGCCTCTTTATGGCCATGCTGTTTAATGACGCAGTTCTGAATGACCAATATGGCTTTCTGCCGCTTCAGGCTTTTGGTGAATTAAGAAATACAAATTGGCGAATTTCAGCCGGTCTGCAATTTGATGTATTTGCACCAAAGATGCCGACTGTCTTGCCGTTTTCAGCACTATGCGCTTCGGGAAATGCTGGTAATTCGTTTCGTGGATCGTTACGAATCGAGCGGTATGCGTATCCAACGTCAAATTCACAATGGACTATGCAATTCGCATTGAGTGATCCAGTTACGACAACAATTGATCCACAGTTTCGAGTGCTTGAGGACAATGGATGGCCAAATGTCGAGGCGCGTCTCGCGTTTGGCTATGGTCCATTAGAGCAATTAGGGCTTGAATCGCTGCGGCCGTTCGAAACCGGAATTTCAGCCGTAGTTGGCCAGCTTCGGAGTATAGACCCAAAGATTCCGCGACGGAGTTTCGCAAATGTCTGGGGACTTGCTGCTGATTACAGATGGCAATTCACAGAGGCTTGGGGTATCGCTGGAGAAATTTATACAGGAGAAGCACTCGGGACATACAACGGTGCCATCCTCCAGAACTTCAATAATCTGACAGGCAAAGGCATTCGTTCAACTGGAGGATGGATCGAGACGTTTGCTTTTTGGAGAGCAGATCTGCACAGCCATGTTGGCTACGGTGTTGACAGTCCCTTGTCTCAAGATATTCCTACTAGTCAAGCAGAAGCTAAATTTGGAGGGACTGGACGGACATACAACAGCACAATCTTTGCAAATTTATATTGGGATGTAAGTTCATCATTACGTATCGGCAATGAAATTACTTGGCGAAAGACCAACTACAAAAATCTTCTTGACAATGATAGCTTCGGA
>CAJQND010000409.1 GCA_905479595.1 uncultured Hyphomicrobiales bacterium | reverse complement strand
TCGAGATGAATCCAGTTCGGGCTGGAATAGTGCCGCACCCGGGATTGTACCGATGGTCAAGTTATGGCATCAATGCACAAGGGAGGATGAGCGAACGCGTTACGCCCCACGCTGAATATTTGGCGTTAGGCCGGGAAGTTTCCCAACGTTTCAAAACCTATAGCGGTTTATTTAAAACCGAAATGGATATCGATATCGTGGACCAGATTCGGCAATCTACCAACGGCAACTATGCATTAGGAAGTGATCAGTTCAAGGGGCAGATAGAACGAATGCTCAAACGGCGTGCTCGACCTGGAAAGGCTGGCAGACCCACTTCATAATGGAATAAAAACGTGGTCTGTCCCCTATTTTGATGGAATAAAAACGTGGTCTGTCCCCTATTTTGCTTGGTCTGTCCCCTATTTTGCTACGCCGACACACCCGCTGAAGATTTTTGGTCGGTGATTGTTTACAGCATGAAAACCAAGGGGTTTATCCAAGGGGCTGAGAGCGTTGGACGCGCCACACCCAATCTGGCTGATATGAACGCAAACGATGATGGATCGGTTGATGTTTATTTTGCACCAAATGCTCCGGATGGGCGGCAATCAAACTGGATTCCAACGGGTGAAGATTTCTTCCTGCTCTTCCGCCTTTACGGCCCGAGAGAAGGCTGGATTGAGAGCGGTTGGAAGCTTCCAGATGTTGAAAAAATTAATTGACCCCAAAATTAGAGATATCCTATGAAACATCATTACTTTTTAGCGGGTGCCGTTTTCGCTCTCTTGGCGGGTGCCGCACAAGCCGAAAGCGCAGCGAAATATGCCGCTGATATGCCTGAAAACGTTCTAACTCCGGATTCCGTTGATACCGATACTCTTGGAACGTTGGAATTCTTTGACGGAATGCCGAAACCGGAAACCGTCAGTACAATCTATGACAATCTCGACCTGATCAGAAGCACGACAGCCTTTTTGGACGGCATGAAAATCGCCTCTTTGCGGGGCTGCTTATGGGGTACGCCAACGAAGGCGTCGCGCCCAATGATGTTGTCATCCACTCGGGACTGATGGATGCACGCTCAATTTGGCTGACACCCAACACAACCACGATCTACATCGCGGCACACGTGGATACGTCGCATGGACCCATTGTGATAGACACGCCTCCGGGTATGCTGGGCATTCTGGATGACGCTGCATTCGACTATGTCACCGACATCGGGGCATTGGGCCCAGACAAAGGTGAAGGTGGTAAATACCTTTTCCTTCCACCCGGCTATGAAGGCGAAATTCCGGACGGATACTTTGTATTTGAAACCAAGTCATACGATCACTGGCTTATTCTGCGGGCGTCTCCTGATCCTGACGGAACCACTGAAGGACCGGTTGCAAAGATCAAAGAGCGTTTGAATATTTATCCCCTGGCAAAAGCCGACACTCCACCCAACGAAATTTTTCATGATTTCACGGGTCGCCAATACAACACTGTTCACGCGAATAATTTTCACTTTTTTGAGGAGATTGATGCGGCAGTTCAGGCCAATCCAACTGGCGCCTTTCTTCCGGAGATACTCTGAAATTTTGCAGCAATTGGCATCAGAAAAGGTCAGCCCTTCGCGCCAGATGATCGGATGAAAAAGATCATGACCGAAGCTGCGGCCATAGGGAACGCGACTGCACGAACTCTGACATTCAGCCCGCGAGACCCTGGAGTATTCTTCTACGAAGATCGTCAGTGGAACTCGCCGTTTCAACGCCAAAGCCACGAGTTCCTAGAGGATGGCGCGCGCATATTGGATGACCAGACGTTTTTCTTCTATTATGCCACTGGGATTACACCCGCCATGACCTCCCCTCCAGTCGGGGCCGGTTCAATTTATGAAGTAGGTGCAAAAGATGTGAATGGTGACTATCTCAACGGCAGCAAGATTTACTCTGTGACGTTGCCAGGCCCAGTTCCTGCCAAAAATTTTTGGTCTTTTATGATCTACAGCGGCCAAACCCGCTCGATCCTTGCAACCGATCAAAAGTCCGGCGGCGTGGATTCTAACAGCCCGGATATCGTTGCCAATGAAGATGGAAGCTACACTGTGTGGTTCTCTCAAGAACCGCCAGAAGGCAAACAAGGCAACTGGGGGCAGACGCTTCCGGGAAAAAGCTTCAACGTGCTTCTACGCTTATATGGTCCACTGGAGCCTTGGTTCGATAAATCCTGCAAACCCGGAGATTTCATCCCCGTAGAATAACCACAGGAAACTAATCGCTAGACCCCATCGCTTCATGACCGGTGGGGATGTTTTTTCCCCTGCACACCAAATGAAAATAGCGGGTAAAAACTTAAATCAGGCAACGGAGAGATTTTTCTGCACAGCTGACTTCGTTTCAAATACAGCGAATGCTCGGTGACCAAATAAACAGGCAATAAACCGGGACAGATTTATTTACTCAGCTTGCTCGCTGAGCCACGTGATGTGGGGTATTGGCAGCTACCAACATACCAGTCCTTGACGTAGCTAACTCCATTTTCTTTTAGATAACCCTGTTATGGTTTATGCGCGATCAGAATCACCTCATAGATAAATCAATTTGTGCCGCTTTTGCGGTACCGGTTTTGCGCTGAAATTGGCTTTGATGACTGCACTAATCGAAAGCGGCTGTTCAATTCTGGGGCTCCCTGGTTCCGAAACCCGGAGGTACTTTCTGCCACGTATAACCGGCCACGGCCATCTGGTAACCCAGATCAAACAGCTTGATCATGTAGGCTGGATCAAAGCCCTCACTCGGCTTCTCAGTGAATTCAGATGGAATGTAGGCCAGATTAAATTCATTTCCATCACGCGTACATAATGTATAAATCTGATACAGGTCACCAATTCCCTGTGTTCGGATCAATGAATTTATAGTGCGCATGCCGATTGGGAATATGCTGCGTTTCACGCCACGGTAATCTGGCTCAAGAAATGAATTCCGGATCACGTATGCCCTGGGAACACCCTGCACTTTAAGCTTCCTGGTAATCAGCTTCCAATCCACCGCTGCAGGGTAAACAAAGACCTGCGATCCGGTGCCACCATCCACATGCATCTCATCATAAGACCGACCTTCAGCCTCGACGGGAATCACAACTGGCGGAAAAGCGACCGGGATCGCAGACGAGGCTTGCAGCACGTCGTGGAATAATTCGACTTTACGGGGATAGTCGCTGGCCGCAATGGCACCCATATTCCAAATCACGGAACGGCCGGCATCAAGGTTTGCGGTTCCGATAAACAACCGTCGTCCCTTCATATGTTCCTGTGCAACAGCCTTGATCACATCGGTGGTGATGTACGTGGCTATAAGTTCCCGCAGCGGCTTGGTATCGACCATTGAGTCGACGAATGGAGCCATAATGATATTGCGCTTTTTGGCGATCATGCTGGTGGAAGTGGTGGTGTAGACCGTTTTCAGTTGATCGTCGTAGTCAGACCCGAGAAAGGCGAATGGAGCAGTGAGGGCTCCGGTGCTTATTCCGGTAACCATAGTGAATTCCGGTCGGGTGCCCGTCTGGGTCCATCCGGCAAGCAGACCGGCGCCAAACGCACCGTTAGATCCCCCGCCGGAAACCGCTAGATAACTGTG
>CAJQND010000408.1 GCA_905479595.1 uncultured Hyphomicrobiales bacterium | reverse complement strand
CTTTGGGCAGGTTTTTGGTCAAATCTGATATTTGGCCAATTTGCTTCTGTGTATTTAGAACAGACCGGAGGGTGCGGCTGATTTCGTCGTTTTGCAATAGTTGCGCTTTGAGCGCAGCAACACTGCCGGATAAGGCATTTGCACTGCCCGGACTTTTGAAATTTGTTTTTTTATCACTCATTTCACTACTTTCGTTCCCGTACAGGAACATAATTCAAATTGAGCGTTATTTCAAGTGTTGCGCTCCCGTCCGGTAATATTTCGAAATACAATTTGTCCCGTACGGGAGCGGTGTTGTGAGATTACACTCAAAAACTCGTTTTTGCTACCGAACGGGAGCCTTAACTCAGCGCCGCGCGTGCGTCCGCCTGGATGCGTTCGACCATCGAGGCCAGGCCGTTTGAGCGTTGGCGTGAGAGGTTGTCTTGTAGCTGGATTTCGCCCAGGGCTTGCATGGCGTCAATCCCTGTGATCTCGCGGGCAGATTTTCCGGAATAAAGACGCAGCAGGATAGCGATGAGGCCTTTGACAATCAGCGCGTCACTGTCGCCCACAAATGTAAGCACCGGGTTTTCGGGTGCGCCGCTCGCAGTTGTTACAAGCCAAACCTGGCTGGCGCAGCCATGGACCTTCGTTTGGGCGTTCTTGTCGGCCTCTGCCATCTCCGGCAGTTCGCGGCCCAGCTCAATGACGTAGCGGTAACGGTCTTCCCAATCATCCAGGAATGTAAAATCGTCGATCAGGTCGTCAATGCCGTGCATGAAATTAGCCGCGCTGTTGGTGCCGTTATCAGAACTCATAGGCGTTCATAGCGCGCTTGTCATCCGTTTGGTACTGGCCGTTCTCAGGAGCGGGATGGTTTTTTAGGTGGCTTCCAGTCAGGAATAAGGTCTTCCAGCTTCAAGGTGTTGCTGGACGCGTTGGATTTGCTGCCAGCGATAAGTTTTACTGCCCTTGCAGGGTCTATTGGAGAGGCGGCTAACGCTGCTTCAGCGCCACTGCTGGCAAGGTCCAGTCCGTTAATTGCGAGTTTAACCGCTGTATTGCCTGCATTGCTGCAGAGCTCAGGCTGGTATGAGCAGAAGTCTGACAATTCACCAGCCTTGGATATGGCGGTCATGGCCATGGTGCTCACCCCTTGCACCGCGCTCGTTTTGTCCAAACCACTGGTGCCTGAATCATTATCATTGCTGGCCGGTAGAAAGATCACCACCGCCGATAACCAAAACGCAAACTTGAAAATACGCATTTGATCAGCCTTTCCCTCTTCTTTTTTTAAACCTTAGCGCGGCGGGCTTTCAAAGGGTTAAAGGGTGGTTTGAAAATTCACCTGAAATTTCATCGAAACTGTCAAAAAGTGAGGAATTCCGGGGCAATCGGGATATTGAGAGGTGATGAAAATCTGCATTCAAGTTGAATCAATTATTAACGGTCTGCATGCAAAACCCGGTGAATTAAGTCTGCATCAACGGTTTATGGTTTAAAATTCGTTAAGACGATTGGGGCATACTCGCCCCTGTTACATATTCGTCAGCGCGGAAAATTTATTTCAATAATGCAAAACCATTTGGCCCAGTTCTCTCAATCTAACGCTCCCGCCCTGCCGGGCGGAGATTTAAGAGCGCGTATTCTGCGCATTGTCAGCCATGAGCTGCGCACGCCGCTCAATGCAATTATCGGGTTTGCTGATCTATTGGCCTCACCGCGCCCGTTAAGCGAGGCCGAGCGCATTGAATATGCCCAATACATTTCGGCTGGCGGGCATGAATTGCTTGCATCGGTGAATGCGCTTCTGGATCTGTCGCGGATCGAAGCGGGAAACTACACCCTGGAACTGGAGCCGCTGGACGGGTTTTCGGTTTTGGAGGCCTGTTGTCGCTCGGTGTGTGAAGATGAGGAGATCGTTATTGAGCCTGATCCGGGCCAAACCGCCCTGTTGATAGCCGACAAAAAGGCACTGACTGTTATTTTGACCAATCTTATTGCCAACGCCTTTAAGTTTACCGGGCCTGATGGTCAGGTTGAACTATCATTGCGTGATACCGGGCGCGGGGTTTTGTTTGAAGTCAGCGATGATGGCTGTGGCATGGCGCCTGAGTTTGTCGAAACTCTTGGCACACCGTTTGTGCAAGAGGAAATGGGCTATCGCCGTAACGCCTCAGGGGCAGGCCTCGGTCTGGCGATTGTTAAGGGGCTTGTTAAGCTTCATGGCGGTAGATTGACCATAGAAAGCAAATTAGGTGCAGGCACTAAAGCATCTGTCTGGCTGCCAGCCAGGGCCAGTGGCCAGTGTGATGATACCATTTTAGGGAATGCGGCCTGAACGGCCGGGGAGAAGGGGAGTTTAACAATGCAGGACATTGTGAATGCCGAAAAACGCAAGGCAAGGCTGCCGCTTTTTGTGTGTGTGTTGAGCCTGGTATCTGCCGGTGCGATTGGCTGGAATGCATTGGTCACCCAATCTGGCACCCAGGTGGCTGCTGGCCAGCCCCTTGGCTTTGAAAGTCAGGCGAGCGTTGAAACGATCCGCCCGGTTGCTGATCCGGTAGTTTTGAAAATTCAAACCGCGCTGAAGGGAATGAACCTGTATGCAGGCGAGCTGGACGGGCTTTCAGGGCCAGCCACGCGAAATGCGGTATCGGGGTATCAAACCCGCTTCGGCCTCGTGTCCAATGGCAAACCTGACCAGAAAGTGCTCGCCCATATTCAGTTTAACGAAAAACTGGAACAGGCTGCCCAATATACCGGCAGCACAACACCGCGCGAATCAGATGCACCTGATCCAGGTGTGAAAGGCCCAAGTTTGATCGACATTCAAAAGGGCCTGGCTGAGCTTGGGTATCAGCCAGGACCAATTGATGGCCAGTTGGGTGCTATGACCCGTAACGCTATCCGTGAATTCCAACGCGACCGCTCGCTGGCGATTACTGGTGATTTGTCCACCGGCTTGGCTGCTGAACTTGCCAAGGTGACGGGTAAATCCAGCCTCGGCGAAATGTGATCGCGGTATTCTCATATGCGGCTTAAATCCAGCCTTTGGGTCAGTGCCTATTTGCGCCGTGCCATGTTGTCTGGCGCGTTCGGTGCCGTAGCGCGCCATGGCGATGATGATGCGGGCGCAGTGTTCGTCAAAATTGTTATCGATAACAATAATGCCTGCCTGTTTGGTCCAGCACCCGTGTATGCTCTGGAGCCGGGCGAAGGCAGAAAATGGCGGCGGCTAACCATGGCCGCCGATGAAATCGACGGGTTCCTCATCCGTGAACATGGGTTTGATCCAGACTTGTGGGTAGTCGAAATCGAAGACCGGGAAGGCCGGGATTTCTTCACTGAAACAGAAATATATGAGGGTGAATAAGCCCATCTGACACACCCTGTGGCTCAGCTTGAAACGTTGCGTTAGGCATTTGTTAACTGTGTTGGCGTTGAAATGGGGGTCTGGGACGCGCCAGCACTGGCAAGCGCCGCTCGGTATGATGAGGAAACAAAATGGCTGACATCATTAAATTCACGCCACCGGCCAACTCGGGTCAGCGCGAAGCGCATGGCATGCCAGCTCAAATCATCATCTTCCCAGGCGTGCGCATAGAACGCCGCGAATTTGCATTGGGTGACAGAACTTCGACCAAGCCAGGTGTCATCGAGACCCGGAAGAACCGGTTGAAATAGGACTGTTTGTTCGAGTTTCAGGACAGATGATCAATAATCGTGTCGAATGCGTTTAGCGTGTAATCGTCGAAATATGTTGAAACTGCAACTGGCTGTGAGCTTTGTTTTATAATCGCCACGTCGCGATCGCGATCAATATAAATCCATTGTCCGTTTATGCCGATCGCACTCATTGCCTCGCGCCCCGGCGTGCGCCGGACCCACCATTTGGCACGATAACTCCAATAGCCATCGGCAATGCGGCCTATCGCATCTGGCCCTTTCATGAAGGCATCGGTTGAGCCGCCGGCGGAGATTTTTTCGATCACAGCTTCCGGGACAAGTTGCTGGCCGGCAAATTCGCCATTGTTCAGGATCATTGTCGCAAAACGAGCCAGATCATTCGGTGTTGCGTTCAATCCGCCACCGGCAACCGGTGTGCCACTACCATCAAGCAGAACATAGGTTTCTCCGTCGGTGCCAAGGCGCTGCCAAAGGAGGTTTTCGAGGTTTTGCAGTAAGGATTTTCCGGTCAGGCGATTGGTCACCCAGTTCGCCATATCCGTCTTTGGAGTCTGATAGTGGAAGACCTCGCCGTGTGGCAGGCCGTCTTCTTTTACCAGCGTGGCCAGATAATCATACAAATTGTCTGCCGGTAAATCCTCTCCCAACCCTGATCCCAGACCAATTATCCTCGCGTAATCGCGGATATGCGCCTTCGGATCGGCATAATCTTCCGAATAATCCATGGAGTTGGTCATATTCAACACCTGACCAAACGTCGCGTCTGAAAACGCTCCGCCATTGTTCACTTCGCGAATATGATCACCAATTATCTCGGTTTCAGTAATGAGACCGTCCTCAACCGCCATCAGGGCGAAAATGCCAACGAAGGACTTGGTGCAGGACATCATTTGATGAGGCTGTTGTCCGGTCATGCCGTTCAGATAACGTTCGCAGACGACATTGCCGTTCTTCACAACAACGAAACTGTCTGTAAATGTCTGGCGCAGGAAGGTGTCGAAATCAGCGGTGCTGCCATCTTCTCGCTTGATCTCCAAGTGTTCTATGCCGCCATCAATTTTGCGCGGCAGATGCGCCGGTGTTTCCGCGTGCGCAATTTTGGCCGTCGGCAACAATGCCCGCATGTTTTGGTAGGCCCAGCGATTATAGGGAGGCTCCCAAAGCCCGTTTTGTGCATTCACCTGCTTTTCCAAAGGGGGCGGAAACCCTTGCATCAGCTTGAGTTCCCCGTGGGTTGCGGTGTCATAAGGTTCATTGGACATTGGCACTCTCAAAAATACGTGTGTTGTGTTTAATCATCATATCTAAAATATAACTATTCTGCACTGGCTTCTTGAACGTCGTTCTTCGTGCCATCTACAATAATATATTGAGCATAGCTATTGTGTCTCGCCGCGATGAGCGGTTGCAGTGCCTGCTAATTGTTTGAGCAGGTCGTTTGTGCCAATTGCTCGCGGGCGCGTTCGCGTTCTGCGTTGTCGCCGGCAAAACTTCTGAAAATGATAATGCCACGGTCTGACGGAGAGCGGATGGTAAGGCTTTCCCCATCCCGCGGTGCCGCAGAGCCAGATGGCGGGCCACTGCTGCTTTCACGCACCAGCTTGGCATAAAATGCTTCCACGCCCACCTGCTTGTCATTCAACGTGTAGAGGCTATCCCCATCGTCGCTGTAGACGGCCATTGACCAGTAGCGACCCGGAACCTTGGCGGTAACCACGACGGGCTTTTGGGTAATGTCGAATGGACAAATGGCGTAAACCAAATCCGGATTGGTTTCTCCCAAAACCTTATAAGCCATCTCATTTGAGTTCAGAATGGTCAGTTTATTGAGCTCGCCCGCCGCCATAGCTTCCTTGGCCCGCTCCCCGCCTTCCAGGCGCGGTATGAGCAGGATCGTGGCCAAGTGCACGCCGACTGCCAGCAATATCGTGGCAAAAATCCAGAACAACGAACCCTTCATCGGCATGTTCCTTTTTTAATGATCGGCACCGGAATGGTGGAGGGATCATTGCGGGCATTGC
>CAJQND010000407.1 GCA_905479595.1 uncultured Hyphomicrobiales bacterium | reverse complement strand
GGGCCGTTACCCAGGCACAAAATGGTTTTGGGGTATCCCAATCGCTTAGCCAGTTCCTCAGCACCGTCAATCTTTCGCACAAATCGCGAGAGAACGGATGGCAGCCACGCGGTTGATTTTAGTTCATTCCGCAAATGGCGTTCCCGGCCTACATGGCGAGCAAGGGATTTGGCGGTATCTTGTACATTTGAAAAAACAGGCGGCGGGTCGCGCTCTGGAGCACCTGAAAAAATTTCTGCAGTGGAAAATCCAGCGCCAGCTGGTCGCACACAAACCATGTTAACGCCGCGCCGCGCCATGGCGGAGACAAGCCCGTCGGACAACGGAAATTCCTTATCGGGAACAATCAGCGTGCGCGCTTTGCTGCGGTTCAAGAACATATCGGTCATACCAGGAAAACCCGGCGGCAATACACTTGCCTGCATACCGGAGAACCGCGCGCGAACCCAGCTTAGCAACGCACTATCGTTCACACATAAAAGCAAAGACAGGCGTGGGAAATCTTTCGCCAAGATTGCAAACAGATCTGCAAGGTTTTCGAAATCATCCCGTGAACCGCCAGCTACCAGCAAGCCGGGGTCTTGGGCGCGCGCGGCAATCCCGATATGTTCCAAAATGCCGGAGCCGGCGTTCATCACAAACCTGCAATTCGCATGAACATTGGCGGCCCTTTCAACTCAACCTACAACCACTTGTCCGCAACTGTTCCGGATCTTGCGAACTCGGCAATGATTTCGGCACCACGCGACCCTGCGGTGCGTTTAGAAACAGCGAATGTATGCTCAAAACATTCTTTCTGAAAGCCAGCATACTCGCCGTGAGTTTCAGACGCGCGCGCAAGGGCTGGACCGAGATCGGTTGCATCATCAATTAACTCACCAAAACGCCATTGCAGATATGACGGGTCATTTTGCCATTCAACTTTGTGGGCATTGAGAAAGACACACGGGCGCGGCTCTTCAAGAAACTCATAAATCTGGCTGCTGACATCGCCGATATAGATGTCTGCGGAGCGCAGGTATGTCATATCCACAGAGTTGCGGCTGCCAGTGTCGATGATGACATTTGGGGTGTTTTTGTATTTCTTCGGAAACCGTGCACCTTTGGTCAAAGAGCGGCGGAACAAAAGCACATGCGGGCAGAAAATCAGATTATAGTCGTCGTTGTCGTAGAAGTAATCGAGCACCTGTTCGCCCATGCTTGCCCATGACGTGTAATTCGGCAAATGATGGGGGTTGTATACGACCACCGGCTTATCATTTTTGAACAGCTTGCGTTTTGTGCTGCTTAGATGCTTGACCGCTTCAAACTTCGGGTAGCCTGCAATTGCATACCGGTCATCGGGCAAAAATCCCACCTCACGCAATCCATCGGCGTATTTACGGCCAGGCATGAGACAAAGATCGAACTTGCCAATTCGCTCGTTGAATGAACCAAATTCGCGGTTATCTCCAGCACCATGGCCAGTGAAAACCAGCTTCACATTTTTCATTTCCGGAAGCTTCTGCAACGCCAGACTGGTCATTTCAGGCACTACAAGAACATCAAGCTTGGTCAACTCGTCCAGATTGGCCTTTAGAACTGCCTTTTTGCGGGCAAAAACCACTTTGGACAAAAGCGGATCAACCACCGAAATCAATGGCGGCACACGAAACAGTTTGAATGTAACCTTATGGTCAGGATAGCCATGGCCAATTTTACGAGCGAACTCTTCTTCAGCTTGCGAAGAGCTGAAAATGATAACTTCGCAATCATCGTAATCACGCGACATCTCGAACGCATAAGGCACGATATGAGGCACCTGATGCAGGTCATAATGGTTGAGGACAAAGCCAATTTTCATAGTATGTGCGACGCCTTTTTCCGGCTAGCGCCAATTCCTGGCTGCTGGAGAAATCCGGTTTTATATCGATTATACGCAATGGACGAATTTTTCAATCCGGTCTCCGCATTGTTTAAGTTTGCGCGTAACCAAATCAAATACGAGCACCCTATTTAATTCATGGCGTGCAGGGTTTAAACCCCATACCTAGCCCAAAGGCATTTCTTTTTTAATTGAGAGGGTTTCACGTGCTGTTCAACGAAACTGAATTCCAATCCGCTGCCAGCATCGTTTACGAGGCCATGCAACCAACACCGCAATTTGCCTGGCCATTATTGACAAAACGGCTTGGCGGCGAAGTCTGGGTCAAACACGAGAACCATACACCGACCGGCGCATTCAAAATACGTGGCGGGCTAGTACATATGCAAATGCGCAAGCAACGCGGCGAAACAGTTGGCATTGTTTCAGCGACCAGAGGTAACCACGGCCAGAGCCTTGCGGTTGCAGGTGCACGTTCTAAAACCCCGGTCGTAATTGTCGTTCCGGAAGGAAACAGCGCTGAAAAGAATGCCGCCATGCGCGCGCAAGGTGCAGAACTGATTGTTGCGGGAAGTGATTTTGACGAAGCTGCGGGTGTTGCAAAAGGCATTGCTGAGGAGCGTGGTCTTGAAATGATGGCATCGTTTCACCGCGAGCTCTGCATGGGCGTGTCGACTTATGGCCGGGAATTGTTTGATGCGGTTAGCGATATCGATACAGTTTTTGTGCCAATCGGACTTGGTTCGGGCATATGTTCGCTCATCACCCAACGTGACATTCTCGGGTTAAAGACAGAGATTGTCGGTGTCGTTTCCACCAATGCCAATGCCTACGCGTTATCATTTGAAGCTGGCCAGGTGGTGACTACAAATTCCGCCCGCACATTTGCCGATGGAATGGCCGTGCGCGTGCCAAACCCGCAAGCGCTTGAGATAATCTGCAAAGGTGCTGCACGAATTGTACAAGTCGGCGACGCCGAAGTGGCGCAAGCCATGCGCATTTACTATTCAGACACCCACAATCTGGCGGAAGGTGCAGGTGCTGCAGCCTTGGCAGCCCGCATACAAGAAGCGCCTGAAATGGCTGGAAAACGCACCGCCGTCATCCTTACCGGCGGCAATATCGACATGGATTGGTACAAATGCGTGATTTCCGGGGACGTTCCGGCGCTTTAAGCGCCATTTCGCACTTGCGAAAGTGAGAGAAAGGCGTATAACGCGGCCCTGATGTGATGCTTTGGTTGGAGGCTGAACGGAAGGTTGGTGAAAACCAGCAGGGCAAGTTGCCTGGCTTCCGGTGTCTCCGCTCTTTTGAGGAACCGTCTATTGAGCCTTTCGACGAGGCTCATCAGGGGCTCTGCGCCAGGGTGTCATGTGTGTGACGACATATGTTTTAATTTAGAAAGGCTCATTTCATGGCGCTCTACGAGCACGTGTTCATGGTGCGTCAGGATGCTTCAGCCGGCCAGGTCGAAGCCCTGACAGACCAGTTCAAAGCCATCATTACCGCTGGTGGCGGAACGATTGGCAAATCCGAATACTGGGGCATTAAGTCCCTCACCTACCGCATCAAGAAAAACCGCAAGGCCCATTTCTCTCTGATGAACCTCGACACTCCAAGTGACGCGGTTGCTGAAATGGAACGCCAGATGCGGATTAACGAAGATGTCATCCGTTTTATGACCATCCGGGTCGATGAGCTGGAAGAAGGTCCTTCCGCTATGGTCCGTTCGCGTCCAGGCCGTGATGACCGTCGTGGCGGCCCACGTGATCGTGGCGACCGCAATGACCGAGGCGATCGTGGAGATCGCGGAGATCGTGGCGACCGCAAGCCAGATGGTGATGGCTCCAGCAACTCGAAGGAGGCCTAACCCATGGCAGGTCAAGAATCAGGCGGCCGCCGGCCGTTTTTCCGCCGTCGCAAGACATGTCCTTTCACTGGTGATAACGCACCAAAGATTGACTACAAAGACGTGCGCCTTCTGCAGCGCTATGTTTCTGAGCGCGGCAAAATTGTGCCAAGCCGGATTACTGCTGTATCGGCAAAGAAACAGCGCGAGCTTGCAAAAGCTATCAAGCGTTCACGTTTCCTCGGTTTGCTGCCTTACGTGATCAAGTAAGCGGCATTTTAATCTCGCCGGGCGGAGGCTGATATAAGCCTCCGCACTGGCTTAACCCCGGTTGGGATGGGCAAGCCCCGTCTCTAACCGCTTGAAAAGCGGGACAGCCAAATGGCAAAATACATTGTCATCGGCATTATTGCCGGGCTTGCGGCAGCGGCCCTCTACGCGACAGTTGCAACTGGCTCGATGATGGCGATTGTTTTGTTTTACATCGCCCCCTTACCCTTATTCATAGCAGGTCTTGGCTGGGGTTCCATTGCAGCACTTTGCGGTGGCATCGCTGGTTCCGCCGCACTTGCGATTATCGTTGATCCCAAACTTGGGGCCGTTTTTGCTCTCACTGTAGCTTTGGCCCCCGTCATTTTGAGCCATCTGGCGTTGAAATCGCGAAAACTTGGCGATGCTGATGAGCCATCTGCGCAAACCACAGAATGGTATCCGGAGGGCCATTTGGTGATGTGGACTGCTGGATTGGCCATTGTGCTGGTTGCTGCAACGCTGCTGCTAACCGGCATTGGACCTGACCAGCTCAAAGACCTCCTCAGCGATATGATGAAGCGCATGGGTGAGCTGGATACCCGCCAGCCCTCGCCGATCAACCCTGAAGTTCAGGCACAAATGAAGACCTTCATTGGAGGGGCTTCCCTGTTCATCCCGGCAATTTCTGCATCAGTTTGGATCATCGCCACCCTGGTAAACTTGCTGATCGCAGCAAAAATCCTGTCTGGTTCAGGGCGCAGCGTGCGCGATTGGGCACCATTTAGAAATCTCACCTTGCCGCCAAGCACTGGCCTTGCCCTCGGGCTCGCGCTCATCTGCGCAGTGCTGGTATCGGGTATATTGGGCCTGGTGGCGAAAACTGCTGCCATGGCTCTGGCAACCGTAACGGCGATTCTTGGCCTCGCGACATTCCACTACATGGTTCACGACAATCCAATGCGGATGATGATGCTCACCGGTGTCTATGTGCTGATCTTTGCCTTCACCGGCTTTGGCGTTTTGCCACTCATCGCGCTTGCGATTGCAGAAATGGTTTTTGGCTTGCGGGCACGCAAGGCACGGGCCAACCACACAACATAGAAATCACAATAATTAGTCAGTTTAACTCAGGAGAAAAAATATGAACGTCATTCTACTCGAACGCATCCGCAGGCTCGGCCAGATGGGTGATGTTGTAACTGTCAAAGATGGTTTTGCCCGCAACTTCCTTTTGCCGAAAGGCAAGGCCCTGCGTGCAAACAAGGCCAACAAGGCAGTTTTTGAAGCGCAGCGTGCTGATCTTGAAAAACGCAACGACGAACGTAAAGCAGAAGCAGGCTCAACTGCCGGAAGCATCGAAGGTCAAGCCTTTGTTGTCATTCGTACGGCAGGTGATTCCGGTCAGCTGTATGGTTCTGTTTCAACCCGTGACATCGCAGCCATGGTGGCAGAAGCAACTGGCGCGGCTGTCACCAGAAACAATATCCTGCTTCCATTGCCGATCAAAACTATCGGCCTGCATGAGGTTATGGTGAGCTTGCATGCTGAAGTCGAAGTGCCGATCAGTCTTAACGTGGCACGCTCTGAAGATGAAGCAGAACGCCAGGCACGCGGAGAAGATGTTACATCCGAGCAGTTTGACGACGAAGATGACGACGCAATTTCACCCGAAGAAGTGTTTGAAGACGAAGCCCAGGCAGAAGAAGCACAAGAAGAGCTGGACGCCTCCGCTGAAGCTGAAGAAGAAACAGCGAGCGAAGAAGCAGCTCCTGCAGAAAGCGAAGAAGAAGCCAAACCTGAATAGGTTGGTTACAAGTTCGAGGAATTGGGCGCCTGGAGGGCGCCCTTTTTCTTGCCTACTCGCATTTTTGGTGCGTCATTTTACCGGGTTGTTGCACTTTATCGGCCGCGAGAATATATTTTTGCGAAACAGGCATAACGCCGTTGTTGAAAGGAGCTGCCCTGACAAGGGCTCAGGGCGCAAAACAATTGAGGGATTGGAATATGTTTTCCCTTTTACAAAACGCACTCAACCGCATGGTCAAAGCAGGAAATTTGATCGTGACGGATGCAGACGGAACAGATCACCGGTTTGGCGATGAAACCGGCAAGGTCATTCACGTCCAAATAAACGATCCTTCTCTCTACCGAAAACTGGCACTCAATCCAGACCTTCATACTGGCGAAGCCTACATGAACGGTAAACTGGTGATGAAAAGCGGGGAAATTTACGACCTGCTCAATCTTGTTGCCTCACAAATTGACTATGGCAGGCCGGAAAGCTGGAACCCGGTTGACCGCCTACGGTATTACCTGCGCACCATTGCCAGCTTCAACCCCATTCACCGCGCGCAAAAGAACGTTGCCCACCATTACGACCTTTCGGGCAGTTTTTATGATCTGTTCCTTGATCGAGACCGGCAATATTCCTGCGCCTATTTTGAAAACGCAAGCCAATCTCTGGAAGATGCCCAACTTGCCAAGAAACGCCATATCGCTGCCAAGCTCGCATTGGAACCAGGCATGCGGGTGCTCGACATTGGTTCGGGATGGGGTGGATTGGCCCTTTATCTCGCTGAAATGTGCGATGTAGAAGTGACCGGGGTAACGTTGTCGGAAGAACAGCACAAGCTTTCACGCCAACGGGTCAAGAACCGGGGACTGGAAAAACGCATCGATATCCGCCTTAAGGACTACAGGCTGCTGGACGAGAAGTTTGACCGCATTGTTTCCGTTGGCATGTTTGAACATGTTGGCCTCTCCCACTTCGATGAGTTTTTCGGCCAAACGCGTAGCCTCCTTATCCAAGATGGTGCAGCACTCATTCATACGATCGGGCGTCCCCACGGGCCGGCGGCAACCAGCCAATGGATTCAAAAATACATTTTTCCAGGTGGTTACATTCCCTCCTTTTCGGAAATGCAGCCAGCAATTGAGCGCTGCGGGCTTTACACATGTGATGTTGAGGTTTTACGCGTGCATTATGCGGAAACCCTAAAAGCCTGGCGCAAACGTTTTCTAAATCACTGGGATGAAGCCGCAGAAATCTATGATGAGCGATTCTGCCGCATGTGGGAGTTCTATCTTGCTGCATCTGAAATGTCATTTAGGCAAGAAGGGCTCAACATATTTCAGGTGCAACTGTCTACTCATCAAAATGTATTACCGCTGACGCGTGATTACATGGTGGAAGCAGAGAACCGCTTGCGCGAAAGTGACCAGAAAAGCCGCCGCCTGAAATCAATTTCCCGCTAAAGTGGTCCGCCCACGCCAGCGCCTAAAAATCAAGAACTGATTTTATAAAAGCGCTGTGACTGTGATTTTCGGGAATAACGTACATAATAACGCGTTTGGCGCACATTCGTCTGCAGCTGAGTGCGTGAATCATGTATCAAGGGACCTATGGAACAAGTTGCCCAAATTTTACAAGATGATGATGGCGAAGACGGCGAATTTCGCCATGCTCCGCACAATCTTGAAGCCGAACAGGCGCTTCTTGGCGCAATCCTGGTCAATAATGAGGCATGCGACCGGGTTTCCGGCTTTCTTGATGTAAGCCATTTCTATGAACCATTGCATGCGCGCATCTATGAAGCCACTTCAACGCTCATTAGAACGGGCAAGCTCGCTTCACCTGTAACGTTGAAAACGTTTTTCGAAAGCGACGCAACTCTAACTGAAATTGGCGGCCCAGCATATTTGGCGCGACTGGCAGCAGCTGCAACGACAATTATCAATGCCGAAGAATATGGCCGCATCATTTACGAGCTGGCGCAAAGACGTGTACTGATCAACATCGGCACTGATATCGTCAATGATTCCTATGACGCAACGGTGGCCTCGTCACCACGCGAACTTATTGAACGCGCTGAGCAAGAGCTTTATCAACTCGCAGAAACCGGAAAATACGGCCAGGGCTTCCAGCAATTTGGCGTTGCCCTTACCGACGCGATTGATATGGCCGCGGCCGCCTATGAGCGCGATGGTGGATTATCGGGCATATCGTGTGGGTTAACCGACATCGATCAGCGCATGGGCGGTTTGCAACGCTCTGACTTGATCATCCTCGCAGGGCGCCCTTCTATGGGCAAAACGTCGCTCGCGACCAATATCGCATATCAAGTTGCAAAAAATTACCGTGCAGAACACCAGACAGATGGCACAACGAAAGTTCTGGACGGCGGAGTTGTCGCCTTTTTCTCTTTGGAAATGTCATCGGAACAACTGGCTGCACGTATTCTTTCCGAACGCTCGGAAATTTCCTCTGAGAAGATCCGTCGCGGCAAGATTTCTGAAACTGAATTCCAGCGCCTTGTTGAGGTTAGTCAGGAACTTTCTTCCCTGCCGCTTTATATTGACGATACCGGCGGCATAACAATTGCCCAACTCGCGGCGCGCGCCAGGCGTTTGAAGCGCCAACGCGGACTTGGTCTGATCGTGGTTGACTATCTGCAACTCCTCGCTGGCTCAGCCCGCCGATCATCAGAAAGCCGGGTGCAGGAAGTCACCGAAATCACCACCGGCTTAAAAGCACTGGCCAAAGAGCTTGATGTTCCGGTTATGGCTTTGTCCCAGTTGTCACGCCAGGTGGAGCAACGAGAAGACAAACGCCCACAACTTTCAGATTTGCGTGAATCTGGCTCAATTGAGCAGGATGCCGATGTGGTCGCCTTCGTTTTCCGCGAAGAATACTACGTGGAGCGCCGCCAGCCGCGCGAAAACACGCCTGAACATTTCGAATGGCAGGAAGAAATGGACAAGCTGACAGGCATTGCCGAGGTAATCATCGGCAAACAACGTCACGGTCCAACTGGAACTATCAAGCTGCTGTTCCAGGCAGAACTCACCCGGTTCTCTAATTATATCAGCGATGAATATCTGCCTGATCAGTACGAATAGTTCGCAAACATCTCAAACCGTAGCGTTAAAAAAGACGAAGGCGCCATCCCTCCCGATGACGCCCTCGCTTTTAGCAAACCGGACCTGAGCAACCGGAGAATCTCTCCCGGCCCACTTATCCCGCACATACCTTTTCAGGTAGAAAAGTAGACGTAATGCAGGTTCAACGGCTCGCTTGTTGGAAATTCGAATGCTGGCTTAGCTGTTTGCAGACAATGCAGCATCTGCCGAGTTTTTCTCGGCCTCGTCACGTCTTTGGCCCATTTCACCGGCCAGTTCCTTCATCATGGTGCTGGCGGTGGTCTCAAACAGGAATGGCAAAAAGGCATGAACAACCGCCGCGCACCCTGCGCCAAGCATTTTCAACCCGCGTGAACTGGCATACACAAAGTGCTCGCCATATGTTTCATCGACGGTGGCTGGATGATCGGTAAACAGGGTAAGAGGATTGTTAGCCATTTTTTTCTCCTTAAAAGCCTCCTATGTTTTTGACACAATGCCGCAGGGAAAAACGTCTTAAAATCTCTCAATATTTCCTGTTTTCTTTACTTTTGTCCCGTGATATTCAATTTGCATGGGAATAAATCTCGATGACTTTGACAGATCCATTCTGCGTCTTCTTCAGACCAATTGTGATTTGCCATTAAATGCAATTGCAGAGCGTGTGCATTTATCGCGCAATGCTTGCTGGCGGCGCATAAAGCGGTTGGATGATGACGGGGTTATCCGCGCGCGGGTGGCATTGCTTGATCCCCAAAAAATGAATCTTGGTCTCAGGGTTTTGATTTCGGTGCGCACGGATAAGCACACGCCTGAATGGCTTGATGCATTTCACAAGGCGGTTGCGGGAATGAGCGAAATCACAGAGGTGCTGCGCACCAGTGGTCAAACCGATTACATTTTGACCGCTATTGTTCCCGATATGAAATCTTACGATCAGCTCTACCAGCGATTGATTGAGCGTATTGAGCTCTCAGACGTATCGTCGAGTTTTGTTATGGAAGAAATCAAGTCCACAACCGCCCTGCCCTTGAGCTATGTGTAAACGACGTTATTGTGCCGCCCATGACGACTGATACCGCCCATGCTGGCACGATCATGCATGTTGATTTAGCCGCACTTCAAAACAACTACCGCAAGCTCGCGCAAATGAGCTTGCCTGCTGAATGCGGCGCAGCAATCAAAGCCAATGCATACGGTCTGGGCATGGAGCAATGCGCCACGGCATTATGGGCCGCAGGTTGCCGTATTTTCTTCGTCGCCCTTGTTGATGAAGCAATTGATTTGCGCAAAACCTTGCCGGATGCGGTTATTTATATATTGAACGGTTTAATGCCAGGCACAGCAGGCATCACTGCGGAAGCCAATGCCCGCCCGTCGCTTTCAAGCCTTGATGAGATTGCTGAGTGGGCAGAATTATGCACTTCAAGAGGCACGCGCCTTCCGGCAGCCATACATATTGAAACCGGTATGAACCGTGTTGGTTTAACGGTAAGCGATATAGATACATTGCACACGCATCCCGATTTGCTAGATCAGTTTGAACTGACCTTAATCGTGTCTCATCTGGCCAATGGCGAAATACCCGGCGATGTTATGAATGCCCGCCAGCTGGAACAATTCAATCATTTGCGCTCATTGTTGCCCAATGCACCCGCCAGCATTGCCAATTCACCGGGTATTTTTAATGGCAGCGCATTTGGTTTTGATCTGACCCGCCCCGGCATCGCCTTATACGGCGGCAATCCGGGCGCGGAGAATTCTAAAAATCCGATGCAGCCTGTTGTGCGCCTGCTCGGGACCATTTCCCAGGTCAGAACTGTGCCAAAGGGTGAAACAATTGGTTATGGGGGCACCTGGCAGGCGAAGCAAGACAGCAAGATTGCAGTGGTTTCTGCCGGATATGCGGATGGCTATCCGCGCGCTCTTTCGTCAATGCCGGACTTGCCTGATACGCGAGTATGGATTGATGGATTTTTCGCCCCGGTTATTGGCCGAATATCGATGGACATGATTACGGTTGACGTGACCGCAATTCCAGTCGAAATTGGCCACCGTGGCGATCATGTGGAGCTTTTGGGCCCGCATGTCACAATCGATGAGATTGCTGCGCGGGCGGGAACTATATCTTATGAGATTCTTACAGGATTAGGCTCGCGCGCAACCAGGATGTATTCCTGTGACCATATTAAGAGTGAGGACTGACGCATTGAACTTCATCGCCGCACTTGGCCGGTTTGTTTTGGAGATTTGCGCGGAAATCGGGCGGTTGTGCGTGTTTATTAAAGACAGTGTTTGGCATTGTTTTGCACCGCCTGTTTATCCCCGGCTGATTTTTGATCAGATGGTTCGGATTGGTTACAATTCATTGCCAGTGGTGGGATTGACGGCATTTTTTACCGGCGGCGTTCTGGCGCTTCAAATTTACATTGGCGGCACGCGCTTCAACGCGGAAAGCCTGGTTTCATCAATCGTCGCCCTTGGGATCACGCGTGAGCTTGGTCCCGTGCTGGCTGGTCTCATGGTAGCAGGCAGGGTGTCAGCAGCGATTGCAGCTGAGCTCGGCACCATGCGCGTAACCGAGCAGATCGATGCTCTGGCGACCCTTTCGACCAACCCGTTCAAATATCTCGTCGCGCCAAGGGTAATCGCAGCAGTGCTTTGCCTGCCGTTATTGGTTGTGGTCGCTGACACCATCGGCATCATGGGCGGCTACATTGTCGGCACCAAGAGCCTTGGATTCAACTCAACGGTTTACATAAAGAACACCGTAGACTTTCTGGAGTTCGACGATATTTTCTCAGGTTTGGTTAAGTCTGCCGTGTTTGGTTTCATTATCGCGGTCATGGGGTGTTATCACGGTTACAACAGCCGCGGCGGCGCACAAGGGGTTGGCCGCGCCACAACAAACGCAGTGGTCAGCGCCTCAATCCTTATCTTGTCGGCCAATTATGTACTCACCTCTTTGTTGTTCTCATCATGAGTGAAGATCTTCACATAAAGATGCGCGATGTGCGCAAGGCATTCGGTGCAAAACATGTGCTGAATGGCATTAATCTCGATGTGCCGCGAGGCCAATCGGTTGTGATCATTGGCGGCTCAGGGTCTGGAAAATCGGTTATGCTGAAATGCATTCTCGGTATTCTCCGGGCAGATTCCGGTTCAATTCAGGTGAATGGTCGCGAAGTTATCGGCCAATCTACATCTGACCAAAGCGAAATGTTGCAGCATTTCGGAATGCTGTTTCAGGGCGCTGCTCTGTTTGATTCGTTAACTGTCTGGGAAAATGTCAGCTTTGGTCTTATTCAGGGTAAGAATATGCCGCGCGGCGAGGCAAAAGATATTGCCATGGCCAAGTTGGCGCAGGTTGGACTAGGTTCTGAAGTCGGGGAACTCTCGCCTGCGGAGCTTTCTGGCGGCATGCAAAAGCGTGTTGGACTTGCCCGCGCCATTGCCGCTGATCCTGACGTGATCTTTTTCGACGAACCAACGACCGGGCTTGATCCGATCATGGCTGATGTGATCAACGATCTCATTGTCAAATGCGTGAAAGACCTGGGCGCAACAGCAGTATCCATTACCCATGATATGGCTTCCGCCCGTAAGATCGCCGATAAAATCGCAATGATCTACAAAGGCGAAATCATCTGGGAAGGCGATGCAATTGAAGTCGACGCCTCCGGCAATGCACACGTAGACCAGTTCATCCACGGTCGCGCCGACGGCCCAATCGAAATGGATGTATTGAAGCCTTGAATTTTGGACACAAAAAGACGCGCCTGAACGAACAGGCGCGCCATTGTAGTTTAGATATTTTTTAGCTTAGAAGCGATATCCGATCCCGACACCAGCGATCCATGGGTTGATCTTCGCTTTACCAACAACCGCACCATTATTCACGTTCGCTTTGAATGACGTAAAAATCTTCTTCACATCAACATTGATCAACCAATGCTCATCTAACATAAAATCTGCACCGGCTTGGAAAGCAACGCCGAACCGGGGATTTTTTAGTTTAAACGATGTAAATGGCGCTTTGGCCTTGTCAGACAAGATGATCGCCATATGCGGACCCACACCAATATAGGGCTTAAAACCATTGCCCGCATGAAAGTGATACTGCGCTGTCAGCGTTGCAGGAATGAACCAGGTCTTTCCTATTGTGCCGACACCCGAAAGTTTGACCTTGTGGGAGGTCACACAACAAATTGTTTCAAACGCTATGTTGTCCGTGAGGAAGTAAGAAAAATCAATTTCTGGAATAACTGCATTCGTCACTGTGGTGTTCACAGCTGGTATAAAGCTTTGCTTGTTGCTTGGAAAAACACCGAGCACGCGGCCACGCACCAGAAAGCTCCCTGCCCATTCGATCGGCGCTGCGTCATAAGACGCATCAAGGTCTGCCGCGCTGGCAGAATTGAATGTAGAGCCCACCACTAAGCCACCAAATAGGAACGCAAATGCAGCCAAGTGTATTTTTAAATTCTATATCATAATCATCTCCGAAAAATGTCTCCTGCGTGCAGATAAGCCATCTTCAGAAACCTTTATTTGATTTGAATCAATACGGAACGCATTTACTAAACGTGTCGTATTTCTGCCACACGTTCACGACGAAAAGTTCAAATTAAACATCAGCTTGGCTGATGGGTCGCCTTGACAAAGATGAAACCCGCTTACTAACGGGCAAACCTGGATGAATTAATCCTCTCGACATTGTTCTTTATTTGTTCTAT
>CAJQND010000406.1 GCA_905479595.1 uncultured Hyphomicrobiales bacterium | reverse complement strand
GACACCGCGATAGTTCATGTCCATGTGGTACCAATGATTCATCGCCGCGCCGATAATGACCATGGAGCGGCCATTGGTTTTCTCGGCATTGGTGGCGAATTCACGGGCAACAGAAATGATCTTGTCGCGGGAAACCCCGGTGATCTTTTCTGCCCATGCCGGGGTGTAAGGCACCATGTCGTCGTAGGATTTGGCCACATGCTCACCAGACAGCCCCCGGTCGAGGCCGTAATTGGCAGCAATCAGGTCAAACACCGTTGCAACCAGTGCATCCCCGTCAGCAAGTTTGACCTGCTTCACTGGAACATTGCGTTCCAGAATGCTGGGGTGGTCCGTACCTTCAAAATGATCGTGCTCGAGATTGCCGAAATAAGGGAACCCGACACCGACCACATCATCATGATCGCCATCCTGGATTAACGACATGCGCAGATCGACGTCTTTGCCCTTGCCGTTTTTCTCTTCCAGGTTCCACTTGCCCTTTTCGCCCCAGCGGAAGCCAACCGAGCCGAGCGGCACGGTGATCTTGCCGGTTTTCTTGTCGATGGCGACGGTCTTCCATTCCGGGTTATTCTTCTCACCCAGATTGCCCTTGATGTCGGAAGCACGGATCATCCGGTCTGGAATGTAGCGGCCATCTTTTTTGACCAGCCGCACCAGGTTGGGCATGTCGGTATATTTGCGGCAATAGTCCGAGAAATATTCTGCCTGGCGATCAAGATGATACTCACGCAGGATTACGTGGCCCATGGCCATGGCAAGTGCTGCGTCCGTGCCTTGCTTCACATCCAGCCACATGTCGGCAAATTTAGCTGCTTCGGAATAATCCGGGCAGATAACAGCAGATTTTGCACCCTTATAGCGCACTTCAGTGAAGAAATGCGCATCTGGTGTACGTGTCTGCGGTACGTTTGAGCCCCACAGGATCAGATAGCCTGAATTATACCAATCAGCTGATTCCGGCACATCGGTCTGTTCGCCCCAGGTTTGCGGACTGGCCGGTGGCAGGTCGCAATACCAATCGTAAAACGACATGCACACACCACCCAACAGCGACAGGTAACGAGAACCTGCTGCATAAGAAACCATGGACATGGCAGGGATCGGCGAGAAACCGAATACCCGGTCGGGCCCATGGGTTTTTGCGGTATAGGCGTTGGCGGCTGCGATCAGTTCTGTCACTTCGTCCCAGTGCACCCTTACCAGACCACCAAGCCCGCGCTTGGACGTGTAGGAGTTGCGTTTTACGGGATCTTCAACAATAGATTTCCATGCCGCCACCGGGGTCATTGTTGCGCGTGCCGCCCGCCACAAGCGGATCAGCCGTGAGCGCACCAATGGGTATTTCACCCGGTTGCCGGAGTAGAGGTACCAGCTGTAGCTGGCACCCCTTGCACAACCGCGTGGCTCATGGTTTGGCAGATCAGGCCGGGTGCGCGGGTAATCGGTCTGCTGGGTTTCCCAGGTAACGATGCCGCCTTTGACGTAGATCTTCCATGAACATGACCCGGTGCAGTTTACCCCATGTGTGGAGCGCACAATCTTGTCATGCTGCCAGCGCTTGCGGTAGGCATCTTCCCAGTCACGGTTTTCAGTTGTTGTCTGTCCGTGACCGCCGGAGAAAGTTTCAGTACTCTTCTTTTTAAAGAAGTTTAGCCTGTCTATTAAGTGACTCATTTTGTCTCTCCAATTCAGCTAGCAGCAGGGGCTTTGGTGGTCAGACCACGCTCAATGTCATGAAGCAGTCCGCCGCGACGTGTGTAGACGTACCAGGTGATTGCCGCACAGGTGATGTAGAAGATCAGGAAGGCCCAGAGTGCCATTTCCGGTCCGCCGGTCGCCGCGATGGACGTTCCGTAGGATTTCGGAATGAAGAAGGCACCATAGGCGGCAATCGCGGAGGTGAAGCCGATGATTGCTGCAGATTCCTTCTCTGACTGGCGAAGCCGGGCTGCAGGATCGAGGTCAGGCATAAGCCGGTTGACTTCTTTCTGCATGATGACCGGGATCATCTGGAAGGTAGATGCATTGCCCACACCTGTTGCGAAGAACAGCACCATGAACATTGCAAAGAAGCCCCAGAATGCACCTGGTTGTTCCTTGATGCCGAGGAAGTAAAGAACTCCACCAACCGCCAGGATCATCGCCAGGAAGGTCCAGAAAGTAACCCGTCCGCCGCCGAATTTGTCGGAGATCCATCCGGTTGCTGCACGCGACAGCGCACCAACAAGTGGTCCAAGGAAGACGTATTGCAGGGAGTTCACGTCCGGGAACTGGGTTTTTGCCAGCAATGGGAAGCCTGCAGCATATCCGATGAAGGAGCCGAAAGTACCCGTGTAGAGCCAGCACATAATCCAGTTCTGTTTACGTGAGAAGATAACCGATTGTTCCTTAAATGATGCCCGCGAAGACGCGATATCGTTCATGCCGAACCATGCAGCGACGGTCGAGATGAGCAGGAATGGCACCCAGATGAAGCCCGCATTTTGCAGCCATAACTGACTTCCATCGGCTGTGGTTTGCGGTTCGCCACCCATGACACCAAAGACGCCAGCTGTAATGACGACCGGCACAACAAACTGCATGACGCTAACCCCGGCATTGCCGAGCCCTGCGTTCAAGGCCAGTGCGTTACCCTTTTCCTTTTTAGGGAAGAAGAAGCTGATATTTGCCATGGAAGAAGCAAAGTTACCGCCACCAAAGCCGCATAACAGCGCCAGGATCAGGAAGATCATATAAGGCGTGTCAGGGTTTTGCACCGCATAGCCGATACCAAAGGCCGGGATCAGCAAGGATGCTGTGGTCAAGGTGGTCCATAACCGACCGCCAAAGATCGGCACCATGAAGGAATAGAAAATCCTCAAGGTAGCCCCGGAAAGTCCCGGCAACGCCGCCAGCCAGAACAACTGATCGGTGGAGTATTTGAACCCGATCGCCGGTAGTTTGGCGACCACCACACTCCACACCAGCCATACGGAGAAGGCGAGGAGCAGACAGGCAACCGAAATCCAGAGATTTCGCCGCGCAATTTTGCGGCCGCTGTCAGTCCAGAACTTGTCATCGTCAGGACGCCAGTCCTCGATAACGCCACTGAGCGCACCTTCATGGCTCTTTTTGTGGATTTCCTTCATTTCAGGAAGTTCTGGAAGCGCCTTCAACTCGTCAGGCAGTGCTGCGCGTTCCATGGCGCGGATTGAGAAATGCATCCAGACAAGTGCTGTGGCAACAACGGCAAACAGCAGCATGAAACAACTGGTCCAAACCCCGGTGAGGTCTAGCAGCACACCGAACATGATTGGCATGACAAACCCACCGAGCCCGCCGATCAGGCCGACGAAACCACCAACCGAACCAACATTGCCGGGATAGTAAACCGGAATGTGCTTATACACAGCCGCTTTACCCAAAGACATGAAGAAGCCAAGGACGAAAATCAGGATCACGAACGGCACCAGGCTCATGCTGGTTGAGAATGCAACAGGACCGCGAATGCCGTGAATGATGTAGTCTGTGTTTGGATAGGAAAGCATGAACGTTGCAACCGCAGATACGGCAAACGTCCAGTACATGATCTTGCGTGCACCATATTTGTCGGACAGATGTCCGCCATAAGCACGAAAGATACTGGCTGGAACGGAGTAGAACGCCGCCAGCATACCAGCTGATTTGATGTCGAGTTCATATACCCCGACCAGATAACGCGGCAGCCACAGAGCGAGCGCCACGAAGGCGCCGAACACAAAGAAATAGTAAAGCGAGAAGCGCCAGACCTGAATGTTTTTCAGAGGTTCCAGCGCCATTTTCGTGCTGAGCGGCTTTTCCCCGCTGGCGCGGCGCGCCTTCAGCTCAGGGTCGTCATCGGTGGTGAACCAGAAAACAATCGCCATCAACACCAAAACTGCAGCCCAGACCTGGGCAACCATGGTCCAGCCGTAAGCCACCATAACAAATGGTGCAACGAATTTGGTGACCGCGGCCCCCACGTTACCTGCGCCAAAAATACCAAGCGCCGTGCCTTGCTTTTCTGGTGAATACCATTTGGAGACATAGGCAATGCCTACAGCAAATGACCCGCCGGCTAACCCTAACCCCAGGGCTGCGAGCAACATCATTTCGTAGGTGGTAGCGTAGGAAAGCAAGAAGGTTGCAACCGCCGCCGCCAGCATAGTCACCATATAGACGATGCGGCCACCATATTGATCGGTCCAGATTCCGAGGAAAATCCGCGACAATGAACCGGTCAGGATCGGCGTGCCGACCAGCAGGCCGAACTGGGTGTCAGACAGACCAAGATCTTCTTTGATCTGCACCCCGATAATGGAAAAAATCGTCCAAACCGCAAAACACACGGTGAACGCTAAGGTACTCATTCCGAGTATCTTGTTTTGTTGTTGAGATGTAACACCCTCTAGCGTGTGCATAACAAATACCTCTCATGCCTCTCAAATGATCATGACTGAGACAGTGACGGCATCCCCTTCTAGGGGCATTTGATCTGGATCAATTTATGCAATTTCGACAGGCGAAATAAATCGAGACAAGAAAGGTGTAATGAGTAGAATTGAGAAAATCAGGGTTTGGGTGAATCCAATTCCAATCAAGAGCTTGACTTTTATCAATTTTATGATGAAGAGGGCGTGGCTGGGTGTGCGGGGAGGCATAACGTGAGAGATGAGGAAATTGCGGCAATCCGCGAACTCGCACTTTTTGCGAGCATGGACGAGAAAAACTTTGATGAACTCGTACAAGGCTCCTATTTGCAGATTTTTCCACCTGGCCTTCAGTTGATTTCTGAGGGTGACCCGGCAGATTTTCTGCACATTGTAATTGAGGGTTGCGTTGAGCTTGTAGCCACTGCCAACAAACGTGAAACCACGCTTTTTATGATCGAGCCGGTGAAGACGTTTATTTTGGCAGCGGTCTTGAAGGACGATGTTTACCTTATGTCTGCACGCACCGCGATCCGGTCTCGAATTTTGCTGGTACCTGCAGACGCGGTGCGGCAGGTGATGGCAAAGGACGGCGAGTTTGCGCTGGGTATGCTCCATGAACTTGCAAATTATTACCGTGTGTCGGTGCGCACGCTAAAAAACCAGAAACTGCGCACCGGTGTTGAACGCCTGGCGAACTACCTGATCACGCTGGATACCCTGCAAGGTGCAAGCGGGGTGTGCAAATTGCCACATGACAAACGCACTTTGGCTTCCTATCTGGGTATGACCCCCGAGAACTTGTCGCGCGCCTTTGGCACGTTGGCGCAATATGGGGTGGAAGTAAGTGGCCGGAAAATCAGCCTTTCCAACCTGGAGGACCTTACGGTCTTGGCAAAACCGGAAAAGCTGATCGACGGATAACGAAATTTCAAAACGCTGGGAGTTTTGTCATGAAAGTATTTTACCTGGCCCTTGCTGTGGCTATGGGTTTCGCATTTGTTGGAGCAGACGGCATTACCCATCCAACTGAGGCCGCCAGTAAATCGAAAAAAGCCAAAGCCAAGACTCGCACGAAGGCACCGGCCAAAACCACCGGGCGCAAGCGCAGCCGCGGCAGCCGCACCTGTTGCGGGGGCGGGTATAGATAAGTCAGCTTAAGTTATTTGCCGTCCACAATGAGCGAGCCACCGACCGCGCCGGAGATTGTGACCTCGGTTTTGGGAAACCCTGCGTCTGATGCCGGGTTGGTAGTGATCGTGTAACCGCGATCAGACGGCATCTCGCCTTCCTGCTTGCGGTCAGTGTTCCATTTCGCAAGTGAGCCCTGGCCACGCTGAATGATTATGGGCCCGGCTGAACTTGCAGGTTTTTTCTGCTCTTGGCGCTCGGACAATGCCTCGACCTGGTTTTCCAGCGCTTCCAGCTGCGCCTTTAGGTCTTGTGCATCATCGGCCCAGCTGGCCGCCGAAAAGCCGCTCGTGGCGAAAAGTGCGACCGCGCAACACAAAATCTGAATTTTAGAAACCATGGCTATTTCAATTCATTTCAATCTTTGAGGGCCGGAACACGCGTTATATGCCATCAATGTGGCGAACTTATCATTGCGAACGGTTTTCTGCCATACGAGAAATCTATATGCGCGCTTGAATGGCTGAAGGGCAGGGAGTATTCTCGGTCCCATGAAAAAACTGATCGTGGCAGCGTTTGGCGTTGCAACCGCGTTCAGCCTCATTCCTAATGAGGGCGAAGCTGGGACAAGAAAATTTTACAAGCCAAGCCTATATGGCGACACGCTTGCGGCCTGTTCCAGCGGCGGCTCAGGATGCGGCAAACCGGTTGCGGATCGCTATTGTAAAAACCGGGGCTTTGACCAAGCTTTGAGCTACCGGCTGAATCGAAATCCGCAAGGCGATACCCGCGCCAGAACCGTCGACAACAAGTTGGTGAATGTCAGCTCAACCCAGCCGTCATTTGTGTTCGTCAAATGCTTCACCTCGCAAACTGCCGACCGGCGCTAGCGGCGCAATCTTAACCTCCTGGCCGCTTGGCAACGAGGCTAAGAATTTCGAACAGCATTTGCGTGCCGACCTGAACTGTATTGGTGGTGGCGTCATATTGCGGGGCAATCTCCACAACATCACCGCCCATAATCGGCAAGCCTGCAAGCCCGCGCAGCAAAGCTTGCACTTCGCGCGCATATAACCCGCCAACTTCCGGTGTTCCGGTACCTGGCGCAACACTTGGGTCGAACGCGTCCACATCAAGGCTGACATAAAATGGTTTATCGCCGATGACTTCCTTGGCTTTTGCCACGACTGCGGCAACGCCCATTTCAGCAAATTCTTCTGCGTGAACGACCGTCATGCCGGATTCGTAAGAAAATCCCCAGAGATATTCAGCACTGCCACGAATACCAATCTGGATGGTGCGTTCAGGGTCAAGCGCGCCATCAAGCACTGCATAACGGAACGGCCCGCCATGCTGGAACCGGCATTGCTCATATTCACCTGCTGTATCTGCATGGGCGTCAATATGTACGCAGCCCACCGGCTCGCCCTTGGCCAGGCCATTGAGAATTGGCCAGGTGATGGAATGGTCACCACCGACTGATACAGGAATAACACCAGCCTCACGCACTTTGTTGTAGTAGCCCTCAATATCCTCATGACACATTTCAAGGTTGAACCGGCTGCGGAAGGGCACGTCGCCTACATCGGCACATTTCATTTCAAAAGTCGGCAACACATCGAGCACATGATTATAAGGGCCAACGCGTTCCATGCCACGCACCGCGCGCGGGCCAAAGCGCGAACCATTGCGGTTGGTCACCGCCAGGTCCATCGGCACGCCAATCAGCGCTGCATCAAGGCCTTCCAGGTTTTCATTATAGGGAGCATCGAGCAGGGTGGGTAATCCGCTATACGGCAACATGCGGCGGCCACCGTCCTTGAACTGCACATCAGCGACCCGCTGGAATTTCGGGTCATAAATATCGTTTTCGGCTGACTGGCCATATCTCTCTCGCAATGATTTAAGTTTACTATCGTCCATTACCTGCTCCCTGAAATTTAGGCCTTTTGCCCTTGCCCCTGTATTTGGGGCTGTCATATATAATGCTTCAGTTTAGCCGCCGCTGATAGGGATTGCAGCCTCTTTTACCTATCAAGTTTCACATATGGCATTCCGTCAGGACTTGTCAGCATAGTTCGTGTGGCTTTTTTGCCCGTAACAAATGAACCGCAAGGCTGCGGTGCATCATCAGGAGAAAGAAAATGGAACAGTCTGGCTCAAACGAGTTTGCACAGGAAATCTGGAGAAAGGACCGTGACCACTTTGTCCATCCCTGGACCCATTTTGATTCCTTCAAAAAAGAAGGTTCTTTGGTGATGGCAGAAGCTGGCGGTGTCCATATCTGGGATATCGATGGCAAAAAATATCTCGATGGTATTGGCGGATTGTGGTGCATGAACGTTGGCTATGGCCGCGAAGAAATCGTCGAAGCGATGGCCGATCAGGCCCGCAAGATGGTTTATGCCAACCCGTTTGTGGATGTTACCAATATCCCTGCTGCTGAACTCGCTGCCAAACTGGCTGAGATCGCGCCGGGTTCGCTTAACCACACTATGTTCTCGTGCGGTGGTTCAACCGCGAACGATACCGCTTTCCGGCTCATCGGTTACTACTGGCACTGCCGCAACCAGCCGCAACGGGTGCATTACATTGCGCGTAAGGAATCCTATCATGGAAGTACTTATGTGGCCCAGTCTTTGACCGGCAAGACGGCTGATCGCCAGCCTGAATTTACCTATATCAACGACACGATCCACCATATTTCTTCGCCCAACCCTTATCGTCGTCCGGATGGCATGAGCGTGGAAGACTTCACGGATTCTCTGATCCAGGAGTTCGAAGACAAAATTAAAGAACTTGGCACCGACAAGGTGGCGGCATTTTTTGCCGAACCGATTATGGGGGCAGGCGGTGTGATCGTCGCGCCTGAGGGCTACCTCCAGTGCATGCACGAAGTTTGCACCAAATACGGAATTTTGTTCGTCGCCGATGAAGTGGTAACGGCATTTGGCCGGCTTGGCGCATGGTTTTCTGCGAAAGATGTGTTCGGGGTTCAGCCAGACATTATCACCTGCGCCAAAGGCTTGACCTCGGGGTATCAACCGCTCGGTGCCACGATCTTTTCTAAAGAAATTTACGATACGATTTCTGAAGAGGGTCATGACCGCTGGTTCACAAACGGGTTTACCTATTCTGGTCATCCGGTTGCCTGTGCGGCGGCGTTGAAGAATATCGAGATCATGGAGCGCGAAGACCTGTTCGCCCATGTGCGCGATGTTGGCCCATACTTCATGGAACGCCTGAGCACATTGAAGGACCTGCCGACTGTTGGCGAAGTGCGCGGTATGCATTTGATGGTGTGTATCGAGAATATCGCCAACAAGGAAACCAAGGAACTGTTGCCGGACGAAGTGAATATCGGCAAACGGATCGCCAATGCGGCGGAAGAGCGCGGTCTTATTATCCGGCCCGTTGGACACTTGAACATTATGTCGCCACCGCTCACTATCACGCGCGCACAATGCGATGAGGTCGTCGATATTCTCCGCGAGTCTATGTTGAGCGTCATCGAAGACCTCAAAAGCGAGGGCATCGAACTTATCTAACCTGATATGCCCCAAGGGAACTGGGAATGAAAAATACTGATGACGGCGGCAACGCAAAACTCATGCTTGCCGCCGTTCAGCATTCTGGCGAAACCGATCTGGATGTAGATCAACTGATCCTGGATTTCGCAGGGGATTTGCGTGAAAAAGGCTACCGGGTCGGCGGCGTTGCTCAGGTGAATACAATCCCGACCGGCGCATGCCGCTGTGATATGGCGCTGGAAGAACTGACCAGCGGCAAGGTTATGCAGATTTCGCAGCAATTGGGGCCTGGTTCATCGGGTTGCAGGCTTGATTCATCGGCACTTGAGCATGTGACCGGGCTGGTTGAGGCCTCCCTTGATGAAGACATTGATATTTTGATCATCAACAAGTTTGGCAAGCAGGAAGCTGACGGTATGGGCTTGCGAAGCGCGATTGCCCGGGCGGCGGCAGCGGGCATTCCTGTACTGGCGGGTCTTAATCCAGCACTGAATGATGCATGGGACGCATTTTGCGGCGGAGAAGGCCAAATTCTCGATGCGAATCCCTCAGTGCTTAAAAACTGGCTGAAAACTGCCTTGTAAATATGATCCAAACCGGCTTGTGGCGCGTTGAATGGCTAAACCCTTTTGACGGAACGAAATCCTGATGCCAAACACCCATCAGCAACATGAACGCCAGCCCCACAGCGAGGCTGTCATAAATCATCATCTCGATGATGCGACACTTATGGCCTATGCGGCGGGTACATTGGATGAAAGCCTGAGCGTGGTGGCTGCATCGCATATGGCTTTTTGTCATGAGTGCGCGCGTGAAGCCAGGTTTGCAGACGCCCTGGGTGGGATGATTTTTGAACGCCAGGAAGAAACGCCTTTGCATGATAATGCGCTGACGAATTTCCTGACCAGGTTGGATAGCCCGATGCCGGATGTTGGCTACCGCTCTGGGCGCAGCCTACCAAACCATGCGCGCACATCATCTTTGCCGCGTGCACTGGCGCGGTATCTCGATAAACCTCTTGAAGACACGACCTGGAAACGCATTGCGCCGGGCCTTGCCATTCACGAGCTTCCGGTCTCGCCTGCGGCACGAGGTAGGTTGCACTTGTTCCGCATTGCGGCAGGCAAGGCAATGCCGGAGCATGGCCATGGCGGCAATGAGCTGACACTTGTGCTGTCTGGGTCGTACTCCGATTGCTTTGGCCGCTTTGCGCTGGGTGATGTGGCTGATCTTGATCCAGATGCCAATCATCAGCCTATTGTTGATGCAGGTGCGCCATGTACATGTCTGATCGCAACAGAAGCGCCCGCCCGCTTCACCAATTTGATGGCGCGTATTTTCCAGCCGGTGTCGGGCCTCTAGTTCGTTTTCATGACACCTATCTAAATTTGATCCCGATCAAAGCCCTGACGCATTCTCTGACATAGGCTCTGTGACAAATCTTAAATTTGTCAGCAGGAGATGCTAAAAATGTCAGTTGAAAACTGGAATGAGTTTGTTCGTCAGACAGACGCGAGGATGGCGGCTGTGCGCAAAGGTGCGCCAGATGTTGCCAAGGGGTTTGCGCAGCTCGCTCAGGCGTCAATCACGCCTGGTGCGCTTGATTCCAAAACCAAGGAATTGATTGCGTTGGCTATTGGCATTACCGCGCGTTGCGATGGTTGCCTGGCCTATCACTCCAAAGCAGCAGCACGCCATGGCGCAACCCGCGAAGAGATACTCGAAACAATTTCGGTGTCGGTATACATGGGCGGTGGCCCATCCATGATCTATGGGGCAGAAGCCCTTGCCGCATTTGATGCGTTTACCAATGAAGGCTAGGTCAAGGTTTTGAACGGAATAGGCCGCTAAAATTTTAGACAAATTTATCTAAATTCTTCGGTTTCGTTCGGAGAGTTTACTCATAACTTCCTGCTACCAATCATGCACGATTCCGCCAAATATCGGCTGGACGTTAAGTGGCAACCAAGGTTGCAGGACGGGTGAAATGAGATCTTGTAAAAGCGGCAGAAAGCCAAGGTGGCGGCGGGTTCTACGCCGGTTTGGGAAAAACAAAGATGGCGTCGCTGCAATCGAAATGGCGCTGGTAGCGGCACCTTTTATTGCAGTGATTTTCGCGATTCTTGAAACGGGTGTTGTGTATTTTTCGGAATTTGCCCTTGAACGGAA
>CAJQND010000405.1 GCA_905479595.1 uncultured Hyphomicrobiales bacterium | reverse complement strand
CTACGGTGCACGAGCAAATTCTTGACCAGATCATGGTTGCCAATTTCCGTGATAACCAACAAAGCTGGCTCATGCATGGGGACGGAACCTGGCACCGAGTCGTGACGGAAGATGGCGAAGAGCCGTTTAATGCCCACGAATTCTTTATGACTAACCCAAGTTTATCCGGGCGCGGCAAGGCATTGAAAAAGAACTTGCCAGCGGGCATTTTGCGCCGCCATGGGGGCGTAAGTTGAGGCCGTGAAGACGAAGAGCCACGCGTTCCAAATCCGCCGCCCGCAACTGAATCCTGTTGCTATTGTCGATATCGGCTCAAACTCAGTGCGCCTTGTGGTTTATGACGGGTTGCGCCGGGCTCCTGCACCGATTTTCAATGAAAAGCTCATGTGCGCATTGGGGCGCGGTGTAGCTTCCACCGGAAGGCTGGCTGATGTCGGCATTGAGCGCGCCCTTGCCGGGCTTGCCCGTTTTCGCCTGTTATGTCGCCAGATTGGCACAAAGAACCTCTTTGCCGTTGCAACTGCAGCTGCTCGCGAAGCCGAAAACGGCCCTGAATTTATCGCCCGTGCAGAGGCAGCGCTCGGCGCAAAAATCTCTGTCTTGTCTGGCAAGAAGGAAGCTCGGCTCGCCGCTATGGGGGTGTTGTCGGGCATGCCCGAAGCCGATGGCCTGGTGGGCGATTTGGGTGGTGGCAGCTTGGAGCTTGTCGATGTGCGCGATGGAAAAATTGGCGATGGCGTGACATTACCGCTTGGCCCGTTGCGGTTGATGGATGTTGCAGCAGACAGCGGCCGCGACCCATCCGATATTATCGAAGAAGCATTTTCCGGGCTCTGCCTTCTGGATGCTTTGAAAGGGCGGAATTTTTACGCAGTTGGCGGTGCATGGCGAAACATTGGACGCCTTCATATGTCCCAGCATCACTATCCGCTGAATGTATTGCACCATTATTCTATTGATTGTGATGCGGCTCACGCCCTTGCAGGACTAGTGGCGGGGTTAAGCAAGAGCAGCTTACAAAAGATAGATGCTGTGCCGCGTGCGCGTGCTGAAACCTTGCCATTGGGAGCGCTGGTGCTTGAGCGATTGCTTGAGCGTGGCCAGCCATCCAAATTGGTACTTTCTGCATATGGGGTGCGTGAGGGATTGCTTTTTTCCAAGTTACGCAAAAAGAAACGTAGTCAGGACCCGTTATTGTCAGCGTGTTGGGACACAGCGCGAATGATGGCGCGCTCGCCTACCCATGAACGCGAATTGTGTGATTGGACGGATCAGTTTTTTGACAATGGTCCGCTGGAGGAAACACAAAGCCAGCGCAGGTTGCGCCATGCCGCATGTTTGCTGGCCGATACGGGGTGGCTTACCCATCCGAACTATCGCGGCGAGCGCTCGCTGACCATGGTGTCTGAAGCAAGCTTTACCGGCGTAGATCATCCTGGCCGCACCTTCCTCGCCCTTGCAGTTTATTACCGCTATGAAGGCCCGTTCTCTGACAATGCGCCGTCGGAACTGCTGGCCCTGGTCGATGGTGACCAGGTGCACCGGGCACGCATAATTGCCGCCGCACAAAGGCTGTCTTATGTATTGTCAGGCGCAATGCCGGGCATGCTTGCAAAAATCAGCTTTGAATTTCAGGAAAATAAAAGACTGGTACTCAGCCTGCCGCACAAGCTCGCCAAGCTGAACGGTGAACGGGTAGAAAAACGCTTATCGGACCTGGCGACGCTTATCGGCCATACGCCGCTGGTAACGACCCGCAGCAAAAAGTAGCTATTCGGCAGCCTTAATGCTCAAATCTGCCCGTGGCACGGCAATTGCCACTCCGTCTTCCACGGCAATCGCCAGCCGCCCATGTTTAATATCAAGAGCCATGTCGCCGAACAGGCCACGCCGCCAACCTTGCAGCGCGCGTACATCTGCTGTGTCGGAAATTGCGATGGCCTCAAGGTCGGCCACGTTGGCGATCAGTTTTGGTGCAACATTATTTTGTTCACACACTAGCTTAAGGGCAACCTTCAACAGATCAATGAGCGGGCCGGGGGGTTTTGCCGGGCCAGGCCCGTTGTTCAGTTCGGGCAGGTCTTTGTGGTCGCGCGATTTACCTTCAGCGATTGCCTGCATGAGAGATTTTGCCTGGCGCGATTGGGAAAATCCTCGCGGCACGGCGCGCAGTTTTCCCAGAGCATCAATGTCTTTTGGCATTTGCGTGGCGATTTCGGCCAGTGCATCGTCTTTCACGATGCGTCCGCGTGGCACATCGCGGCTGCGCGCTTCGTTTTCACGCCATCCGGCAATCGCCATAAACACCGCCAGCGATGATTTGTTGCGTGCCCTGAATTTCAGACGTTTCCATGCGTCTTCTGCGGCGATGAAGTAGGTGTCTGGTGAAGTCAGGACCGCCATTTCCTCATCGAGCCAGCTGGCCCGACCGGTTTTATCCAGCTCTTTCTTGAGATGTTTGTAGACCGTGCGCAAATGGGTCACGTCAGACAAGGCGTAGGTTAACTGCTTGTCCGTCAAAGGGCGGCGCGACCAGTCGGTGAAGCGCGAGGTCTTGTCGATTTGGGCACCGGAAATCTGGCGCACAATGTTTTCATAGCCAACGGAATCACCAAAGCCTGCCACCATGGCTGCCACCTGAGTGTCAAATAACGGGGCGGGGATCAGCTTGCCGAGATTATAGATAATCTCCACATCCTGGCGCGCCGCGTGAAACACTTTGACCACCGATGAATTACCCATCAGTTTAAAAAACGGATCGAGCGATAGACCATCCGCCATCGGGTCAATGATGATTTCGTTCTCGCTACCCGCCATCTGGATCAGGCAAAGCTGAGGCCAATAAGTGGATTCACGCATGAATTCCGTATCGACCGTCACGAAACTGTCTTTGGAAAAACCCTCGCAAGCGTCTGCAAGAGCTTGAGTTGTTGTCACTATGTTCATCGCTGATTTATAGCCTAAATGGCTTGAGTCGTCATGAATTGAGGAAAATAGTTCACTTTTTCCCCGATTTTTCTGGCTTGCCACCCATCCGGAAA
>CAJQND010000404.1 GCA_905479595.1 uncultured Hyphomicrobiales bacterium | reverse complement strand
AACTTTGAGGGAATCTGTGAAGCGCTGGGCAATATATGTGAACTCTATACACCCGCCGAATGCAGAAACTTCTTCAAGGCAGCAGGGTATGAGGCCGAATAAACGCAACACGCTTTAGGATAGTTTCGAGGGGGAAATCTTTAAGGCGCTCGCCAATGGCGGCGTAGGTTCTGGCGTCACCTGTATCTGTCAGATCACCAGAAATGAAGCAGAAATCAGCATCGCCATGGAAGTGTGCGATATCATTCAAGCTGGCATCGAACCGGGCAAATGCGTCATTGCCCCATAATGTTTCCCCAGGTGCCGCAAGATGCGGGTCGGTGATGTGGATAAATTTCATAGCCTCTGTCCTGTGCCCGATAAAACATGCAAAGATTTCGTTGAGGATCGACATCGCATATTGGGGCATTTCATGGCACTTAAAACCACCTGCATTGGCGCTTTTCCCAAACCTGAGTACCTGCCGATCAAAGACTGGTTCTCAGTCGATCACGGCCTGACTGATCAGGGCGGCAAGGTTACCCGGGATTATACCCAGGCCATGCAGAATGCCGATGCGGAAACCGAAGCACTTTTCGTGCGCGCCACCCGCGAGGCGGTAGAGGCGCAAGTGGATACCGGGATCGATGTTCCAAGCGATGGCGAGCAACGACGCGAAAACTATATCCACTATCATTGCCGCCATCTGGACGGGTTTGATTTTGAAAACCTGACCGCGCGGGTATTGCGCGATGGTGCCTATGAAACCGAGTTGCCCACAATTCGCGGGTCCATCCGTGCGCCACAGGGGCCTGTCGCGGCGAGTTTTCTTGCCCGCGATTACAAGATCGCCCAAGGGTTCACTAAAAAGCCGGTAAAAATCACAGTGCCTGGTCCGCTCACGATTATGGATACAACGGTCAACGCGCATTACGAGGATGAGCGCAAACTTGCGGCCGATTTGGCTGATGCGTTGAATGTTGGCGTGCGGGCCCTAGCTGATGCCGGGTGCACATACATCCAGGTCGATGAACCACTGTTCGCCCGCTCTGTCGATAGGGCGCTGGCGTTTGGTGTTGATGCGCTCGACCGGTGTTTCCACAAAGTGCCGGCAAATGTCACCCGGGTAATGCATATGTGCTGCGGCTATCCCAACCATGTGGATGATGAGGATTATCATAAAGCCGACCCTCAATCTTATTTCGATCTTGCCGAGGCGGTGGATCGCTCAAGCGTGCATCAGGTGTCAATTGAAGATGCGCACCGCCACAATGATCTTTCTCTGCTGGAAGTGTTTGAGCGTTCAACCGTGTTGTTTGGTGCTGTGGCCATAGCCAAGAGCGAAGTGGAGCCGGTTGAAGAAGTTATTGAGCGGTTGAAAGTGGCGCTGGAGCATATCGACCGTGAGCGCCTTTGGGCAGCACCTGATTGCGGCCTCGGCCTCATTGGGCACTCTCTTGCCATGGCCAAGCTGAAAACCCTGTGTGAAGCCGCCCGCGCTGTATAAGGCTGGCCCAGGTTCTGGACCTATAAACAGGGCAGAAACCGCGACGACCGCTTCATTCCGATTGCGGACGTGCGGCCTCTTGTTAGTACCACCGATTTTGATCGGGCGCGTTAATGTGGGTCGGCAATGTAACGTTTGTGGTGAGAAGGTAAAACTTCCCAACTCTTGTAATTAGCGGGGCGATGGGTAAGGTTTTAGACAATACTGATTACATACTTGGCTGCGAAACTTGTTCAAACATTACACAGCTATAGGTGCTGACAATTTTCAGATAGGGGAGAAGTAGGCGATGAATACTTTTGATCTGGGCTCTTATTCTATGAAAATTACTACACCATCCCAAGACGCACAGAACTGGTTCGATCATGGGTTGGCTTGGATTTATGGTTACAATCATGAAGAAGCGATTACCTGCTTTGAAATGGCGCTTGAAGCTGACCCTGAATGTGCCATGGCCCAATGGGGCATCGCATATGCGATTGGCCCCAATTACAACAAGCCCTGGGACGCATTTGAAGACGTTGAAAAGCCAGAATGTATTAGCCGCGTTGGGCAGGCACTCGCTAAAGCATCCAGCCTTTCTGGTGCAATTTCGGGTGTGGAAAATGCTCTCATTGAAGCACTGTCTCACCGGTATCCAGATGATGCCTCCATTGCGGACTTTGCCCCTTGGAATGATGCTTATGCTGATGCAATGCGCGCGGTTCACAAGCTCCATGGGGATAATCTTGATGTGTGTAGCCTGTTCGCCGAGTCGATGATGAACCGGACGCCTTGGCAGCTATGGGATTTGCCCACTGGCAAGCCCGCCAAAGGTGCTGATACTGTAGAAGCAATTTCTGTCCTGGAAACCGCATTTGACACTCTTGAAGGTGCCTGGCGGCACGCCGGACTCCTTCACATGTATGTTCATTTGATGGAAATGTCGCCGCACCCCGAACGTGCCCTGCGCCACGGTGATGCATTGAGCACATTGATACCAGATGCCGGACACCTTCTCCACATGGCGACGCACATTGACGTTCTTTGCGGTGAGTATCCAAATGTTGTCTCGAGAAACCACAACGCAATTATTGCCGACCAGAAATACCTTAAAGAACGTGGTGCCGATAATTTTTACTCCGTATACCGGTGCCATAATTTTCATTTCAAAATCTATGGCGCGATGTTCCTTGGCCAGCCGACGGTAGCCCTGGAAACGGCAGATGAACTGATTGAAACGGTGCCAGAGGATTTCTTGCGCTCGATGGCAGATTGGTTCGAGGGCTTTGTGCCAATGAAGCAACATGCCCTTATTCGTTTTGGTCGCTGGAAGGAAATATTGGAGCAGGAGCTGCCGGAAAATACCGAACTTTTCTGTGTGACGACTGCGATGATGCGCTATGCCCGTACCGTTGCCTTTGCCAACCAAGGTGAACTTTCGCAAGCAGAATCCGAGCGGGATTTGTTCTTCGAAGCGCGCGACAACGTGCCTGAAACGCGCATGTTATTTAACAATACATGCCAGGATATTCTCAAAGTCGCGGAGCAAATGATGCTTGGTGAGCTCGAATACCACAAAGGCAACGTTGAAAAAGCCTTTGAGCATCTCCGTAAATCCGTCCAAATAGACGATAACATGCCTTATGACGAACCATGGGGGTGGATGCAGCCAACCCGCCACGCATTGGGTGCGTTGCTGATAGAGCAGGGACATTATGATGAGGCCGAAGCCGTATACCGGGCGGATCTAGGGCTCGATTCGACGTTGAGCCGCGCTTGCCAACACCCCGGTAATGTCTGGAGTTTGCACGGTCTGCATGAATGTCTGGTTCATCGTGGTGAAAAAATCGAGGCGCTTCAGGTGAAACTTCAACTCGACAAAGCCGCCGCCCGTGCGGAGGTTCCGATCAAGGCCTCATGCTATTGCCGGCAAGTTGCTGCAGCGTGACCGTAATGGATCGCTGAAAATTGCTTCCAGCGGCAAACGTATTGTTTTGGTTATGAACCCAGAGTCTAGCTAGGGTCTTGACCCTAAATCTCGCCCTTTGGGTCCCATTTAAACGTGTATGCGGCAATGGCAGCTGCGGCGATGCCCCAGGCGGCCATTACGGCGAGATTAGGCAGAGCGGCGTAGATTTCATCACCGATAATCCAGTTAAAACCGCTGCCAGCCTTGTCGGCCCGGAATGCATGGCTGAAGCTCGTCGAAAAATGCTTTAACGGAAATATATCTGACAGAGTGGTGACCCATTGCGGTATCTCGCGGAACGGTCGAATGAACACATCTGAGATAAAAGCCAACGGCAGCAAAGTGGCGCTGACCACGGCCTGGGTCGTTTCGGATGAACGCGACAATGCACATACCAACATGCCAAGTGCTGCAAACGAAAAACACCCGGTAAACAGTGAAATGGCCGCCATGGGCAGTTTTTCTGGAAACACCGCGACGCCGAAAAACAAAATACCCACCACCATCACCACCAGCACAGCTGCAATGGCAATCGCGGTGACCGCCAAAATGCGCGCCAGAATGTAGGTGATAGGGGCCAGAGGTGTGCCGCGAATACGTTTTAAAACACCTTGATCACGTGCCGTGGCCGTAGAGACTGCAAGATAGGTGTAGCACGCCTGAACCGCGCCAAAAACGGCAAGAGCGGGGGCATAGAACTGCGCAGTTGTAACCTCGGTGCCGGGGATTAGTTCATTGCCGAACAAAACCGTAAACACCACGAACATGATGAGCGGCATGATAATGACGAAAAACAGAGCCGCCGGGCGGCGTGAAAACAGGCGCAGTTGATAGAGTGTTTGCCAGAACAACATCATTTTGCTCCCCTGCCATCTCTTTCGCTGCGTCGGCCGCGGGTCAATGTGAGGTAGATTTCCTCCAGGCTTGGCTGGGTTACGGAAAGATGTGCCAAATCGAATTGCTGTGAAAAAGCCCACTTGGTCAGGTCTGCCAGCACCGGCGTCGGGTTGCGCGCTTCCAAAACCGCCCAGCCGCGTTCGATAAATGTAATCTGGCGCAAGGGTGCGGGAAACGAACCCGGAAGATCATCATTGCCCACATGAAACCGTATCTCAGTGTAACCGCCATGGATTTCACGCAAACTGTGTGATGTGCCTTCCGCAACGATTTGACCGTCGACCAGCACCGCAATGCGGTGGGCCAGAGCCTCTACTTCGTCCATATAGTGGGAAGACAGCAAGATGGTTTTGCCGAACTGGTTGAGTTCGAGGATCAGGTTCCAGATGTTTCGCCGCGCATCGGGATCAAGACCGGTGGTCGGTTCATCAAGAAAGATCAGGTCCGGGTCACCGACCAACCCAAGGGCAATTTCCAACCGCCGCTGTTGACCGCCAGAGAGGGCTGAAACCCGCTTTTGCGCGTTGTCGGCAAGGCCAACCAGCGATAGCAAATCGTCGCGGGCGAGGGGGCGTGGATAAAACCTTGCGTATACGTCAATGGTTTCGCGCACCGTGAGGTCTGGTTCCAGCGCCGTGGACTGCAACACGATGCCTATGCGTTCGCGGAAGGCGCGCTCGGCGGTTTGCGGGTCGAAGCCGAGAATGCTCACGGTGCCGCTATCTCGTTTCCGATAGCCTTCAAGAATTTCAATTATGGTCGTTTTACCTGCCCCATTTGGCCCCAAAAGAGCGAATGTTTCACCTGCATCGACCGATAGTGAAACTGCATTCACAGCCATTTGGCCGCCATATGATTTGGACAGATTATCAACAGTGATTGGGTGCATGTAAGTCAACGCTTTGGTTTAATATGGCTGGAAAGACCTCGCACGGCGTTCATAAATGCCTTTATTCGCTGCGTGAAGCCTCGGGAATGCATGGCGATGAGCAAATTGCTGTATGCCTCAAGGTCGCTTGATTTAATTGGGTTGAGGTGTGGGTGAAATTTGCCTTTGCGCAAGAAAATGGTTTTTGGTCGGGTCATCGCCAACAGGCCTTCGGCACCGCGGGTGACGCCAAATCCTGAGCCTTTACGCCCGCCAAACGGGGCACGGGGGTCGGCGGTTGGTACAATCATATCGTTTATCGTTACAAATCCGGTATCAAGCTGGGCAGCAATCGTGTGTGCCTTTTTGGGGTCACCAAAGATTGCGGCCCCAAGGCCATATGGTGATGCATTCACCTGGTTGATTGCATCAACGTCATTACTGGCGTGTGTAACCGATACGACAGGTGCAAATATGTCCGCTTTGAGAATATCAGAATCTGCCGGAACATTGCTGAGTAAAAATGGGGTAAACCGCGCCGGATCGGCAGACCCGGCCAGAACATTTGCGCCGGCATGTTTGGCGGTTTCGACAAGCTTTTGCACCCGTTCCGCCACTGCATTGGGGATTTGAACCGGTTGAATGTCATTTATGCGTGCCAAAATTGCGCTCAAAACGGGTCCGTCCTCGCGGCCCGTGACGATCACCCTTCGCGGCGCAATGCATGTTTGTGAGCTGTTGAGACGCAAGCCATAAGCCACAGCATCGGCCACCAGTTCGATGTTGGCATCTGCCAGCACAATAGTTGCATCATTTCCGGACAGCTCAACCGTTGCCGGTATTGCCCGTTTGGAGAGAGCGGCCAGGACCCCGGTGCCAGTCGCTGCAGAGCCGGTCAGGACCACCTTGTCGATATCTCCGGCGAGTGCCGCAACGCCGCTTTCCACCGAATCACCGGTAACATTGAACAAATGTTCCGGCAGCCCCGCATCAGCAAGCAACTTCGCCATCTCCAGCATAACATCGCCGCCCCCCGTGCCGGGTTTGACAATCACCGCGTTTCCCGCAGTCAGAGCCTGCAAAGCCTGAATACCGGGCAAAAATAGCGGATAATTAAATGGCGCAAGTATCAAAATGATACCGTGAGGTTCGCGTGTAATCCTTCCGCTTAATCCCACCAGCCAGCGAGGACGGGTAAACGCGGAAAGGCGCACCGGATTGAGAATTTTTTTGGAATTTTTCTCTAAAAATCGGCACCCTTCCGCTAGTGGAAGCGCTTCTGCGATAACGACTTCCGTCGGGTCGCGATCTCGATTTTGGCAAGTTTTCGCGGCCAAACTGGCGGCGTTATCTGCCAGTAAAACACGAAACCGGGAGATGATTTGGACACGGCGCGCAACAGGTGTATTGCTCCACGCTGATTGCGCCAGCTGGATAGCTGCGAAATCTACCTCGGACTTTGTGGTGGTATCTGTCAAAAGACTATCGGGGCCGTTCGGTTCTCTGGGTTTGCTAAGACGCGTTTACTCTATTAAGAGGACAAGTGCCAAGCTGGGGTTGCGAAAATGCACATAGTTTGCATATTTTCGTAAGTTCCTAGGAATTGATGCGTGTCAACTGTAATCCATATTACCCCTTGTCTTCGTTCAAGTTCTGAATGTAGGACAATCACAAAAACAAAGTGAAGAATATCCAATGCGCGCAGAAAAAAAAGAAAAAATAGTCGTCATTGG
>CAJQND010000403.1 GCA_905479595.1 uncultured Hyphomicrobiales bacterium | reverse complement strand
GGCGAAGAAGGCTGCGGTGGCAAAACTTGTATCCGATGGCCGCCCGGCAGGGCTCAAAAAAGCCCGGCGCGGCAAGGCTGATGATTTGAAACTGATTTCTGGCGTTGGTCCGAAAATCGAGGGCATCCTTCATTCCCTCGGCGTGTTCCATTTCGATCAGGTTGCAGTCTGGAAGAAAAAAGAGCGCGACTGGGTGGATGATCACTTGAAATTCAAAGGCCGCATTGAACGTGAAAACTGGGTGAAGCAGGCCAAGGCACTCGCCAAGGGCGGTGTTGAGGAATATATCCGCGTTTTCGGCAAGAAACCGGTGTAACGAGGCGGGATGAGCACAAATGTTAAGCGATAAAGACCGCATATTTACCAATCTCTACGGGCTACATGATGTTGGCCTGAAGGCTGCCATGATGCGCGGCGCCTGGGATGGCACCAAAGGCATGCTGGAGCAGGGCCGTGACGGGGTGGTGAACGCCATCAAGGAATCAGGTTTGCGCGGACGTGGCGGTGCAGGGTTCCCAACCGGCCTGAAATGGTCGTTTATGCCGAAAGAAAGCGATGGACGCCCGCATTACCTCATCGTCAACGCCGACGAATCCGAACCTGGAACCTGTAAAGACCGCGAAATCATGCGCCATGACCCGCATCTGCTGGTGGAGGGTTGCTTGCTTGCCGGTTTCGCCATGGGTGCACATGTCGGCTATATTTATATCCGTGGGGAATATATTCGCGAGCGCGAAGCTTTGCAGCGCGCCATTGACGAAGCCTATTATGCCAAGCTGATCGGCAAGAACAACAAACATGGTTGGGATTTCGATCTGTACGTGGCCCATGGGGCAGGCGCATACATTTGCGGCGAAGAGACAGCTCTTCTGGAAAGCCTTGAAGGCAAGAAGGGCCAACCGCGCCTCAAGCCGCCATTCCCGGCGAATGTTGGCCTTTATGGTGCGCCATCGACTGTGAACAACGTTGAATCTATTGCGGTCACTCCAACTATTATGCGCCGTGGCGCAGGCTGGTTCTCCGGGCTTGGACGGCCAAACAATGTCGGCACCAAACTGTTCTGCATTTCCGGCCATGTTGAGCATCGCTGCAATGTGGAAGAGGAAATGGGCATCACCTTCCGCGAGCTGATTGAAAAGCATTGCGGTGGCATTCGTGGTGGCTGGGATAATCTGAAAGCGGTAATTCCAGGCGGGTCTTCTGTGCCTATGGTGCCAGCCGAGCAGATAAAAGACGCCCATATGGATTTTGACACCCTGCGTGACCTGCGCTCAGGTCTTGGTACTGCAGCGGTCATTGTCATGGATAAGTCGACTGACGTTATCGCGGCCATCGCGCGGCTTTCTTATTTCTACAAGCACGAAAGTTGCGGCCAGTGCACCCCATGCCGTGAAGGCACCGGGTGGATGTGGCGGGTTTTGCAGCGCATGGTCAAAGGACATGCAGAAAAGCGTGAAATTGACATGTTGCTGGATGTTTCCAAGCAAATTGAGGGCCACACCATTTGCGCCCTTGGCGATGCAGCTGCCTGGCCGGTGCAAGGCCTGATCCGCCATTTTCGTCACGAAATTGAAGAGCGCATTGATCTATACAGCGCGAACCCGCAACCGGCTGAAGAGCCGTTGCAGGCGGCGGAATAGGGGCCTGATATGAGCGAAATGCGCAAACTTGTAATTGATGGCGAAGAGGTCGAGGTTCCGGCCCACTACACGCTTATTCAGGCGTGTGAGGAAGCTGGTGCCGAAGTGCCGCGCTTTTGTTATCACGAGCGCCTTTCAGTTGCCGGCAATTGCCGCATGTGTTTGGTTGAAGTGAAGGGTGGACCACCCAAGCCGCAGGCTTCGTGTGCGCTTGGCGTTGCTGATTTGCGTCCGGGTCCAGAAGGCCAGCCACCGGAAGTTTTCACCAAATCTCCCATGGTCAAGAAGGCCCGTGAAGGGGTGATGGAGTTTTTGCTCATCAACCACCCGCTGGATTGCCCGATTTGCGATCAGGGCGGGGAATGCGATCTGCAAGACCAGGCCATGGCATACGGGATCGACAACAACCGGTTTGCTGAAAACAAACGCGCGGTCGAAAACAAATATATCGGTCCGTTGGTCAAAACCATCATGACCCGCTGCATTCACTGCACCAGATGCGTGCGGTTTTCCACCGAAGTGGGTGGAGTACAGGACCTCGGATTGATTGGCCGTGGCGAAGACGCCGAAATCACCACTTATCTTGAAAAGGCCATGACGTCTGAGCTGCAAGGCAATGTGATTGATCTTTGTCCGGTCGGCGCGTTGACCTCGCGGCCTTATGAATTTCAGGCCCGGCCCTGGGAACTGCGCAAGACTGAAAGCATTGATGTGATGGATGCCCTTGGTTCCGCCATCCGGGTTGATGCGCGTGGACGTGAAGTTATGCGTATCATGCCACGCCTCAATGAACAGGTGAACGAGGAATGGATTTCCGACAAGGCGCGCTTTATCTGGGACGGCTTGCGTTCACAGCGCCTCGACAAACCTTATGTGCGCAAAGATGGAAAACTGCAGCCAGCCAGCTGGGGTGATGCATTTGACGCCATTGCGGAAAAGGTTTCCGCGACAGAACCTCAGAATATCGGCGCGATTGCCGGCGATCTCTGCGCAGCAGAAGAAATGTATGCGCTGAAAGAATTGATGGGCGCGCTTGGCTCGCCGAACCTGGATTGCCGGGAAGAAAATTCAGCTCTTGATCCAGCTAATGGCCGCGCCAGTTACCTCTTCAATTCCACGATTGAGGGCATTGAAGAAGCGGACCAACTGATGATTATCGGCGCTAACCCGCGCCTTGAAGCACCTGTATTGAATGCTCGCATCCGTCAGCGCTGGCGGTCTGGCGAGTTGATGGTTGGCGTTATTGGCGAAGAAGCTGATCTTACCTATGACTATCATTATGTGGGTGCGGGACCTGAATCGCTGCAGAAGTTTGTCGATCACGGCAAATCCAAGGGCAAACGTCCGATGTTCATTATTGGCCAGGGTGCATTGGCGCGCGGCGACGGCGCTGCGGTTCTGGCCGCAGCTGCGAAAGCTGCCGTCTCTCTCGGCGTGATCAAAAATGGCTGGAACGGGTTTAACATTCTTCACACCGCTGCTGCACGGGTTGGCGGGCTCGACCTCGGGCTTGTTCCTGGCGAAGACGGTATGGCAACCGCGAAAATGATGAGTGATTGCGAAGTGCTGTTCCTGCTGGGTGCTGATGAGTTGAATTTCTCCAAGCGCAAATCCGGATTTACCGTTTATATCGGTTCCCATGGTGATGCGGGCGCGCACATGGCGGATGTTATTCTGCCGGGCGCTGCCTACACGGAAAAACAAGGCACTTATGTGAATACCGAAGGCCGCGTCCAGATGAGTGAACGCGCCGTGTTCCCGCCAGGTGAGGCGCGCGAAGACTGGGCAATTCTCCGCGCTCTTTCTGAAAGTCTGGGCAAAACGCTGCCTTTTGATTCAGCCTCACAATTGCGCGCGCAAATGTATGAAGCCGTGCCGCATCTGGCTGTGATTGGCAGCATCGAGACTGCGGATGCGGGGGCGCTTGAAAAAATAAGCGCGGGCAGAAAGAAGATGAACAAATCTGCCTTCGTGAGCCCGGTGAAAGATTTCTATTTGACCAACCCGGTGGCGCGGGCGTCTGCGGTCATGGCTGAATGTTCAGCGCTCAGAGCGGGCCACG
>CAJQND010000402.1 GCA_905479595.1 uncultured Hyphomicrobiales bacterium | reverse complement strand
TCCGCCTTGTCGGTCGTGTAGGGATCGAGACCGAGATAAATCAGCGCAATGATAGAAACTTTGCTTGGCGTATCGATCAAGCCAATAGTTCCCCACCTTTATGGCAGGACATATTTGTTTGCAGCGTCCCGCTTGGAGAGCTCCGCCGCAAGCGCGGGATCACGGATTTTATAGTTTGGTATTTTCGATCTATCGAGAGGCCGCAAAGCGCCTACTTTGATCAGCCTTTCAGCAACCGACGACGTCGGAACGATGACATCATATCCCGCACTTAAATAAAATTGCCGTACTATGTAGGCAGCATCCCGCACTGACGCTCAATGTTCAATAGGCAATAGGCAATAGGCAATAGTTTATAGGATTTGCGAAAAATGATGCCCAAGTGGTTGTAAACTTGGGGAAATTTTAAAAACTGGAACAAGAATCATGGCTTTGTCAGAATGTGTTCAATGTGGCGAGCAGGGTTTTCTACGAGCCAACCAATAAGGAAAAGAAGATTCCAAAAAGTTCCTTATGGCCGGCAACACCAAGTTTTTCATAAATGTTGGAACAGTGAATGCTTACCGTTCCTGGGGCGATGTTTAAGATCGTGGCTATCGATTTTGAAGACTGGCCCTTTAGTATCAGGCGCACGACTTCGCGTTCTCTGGCAGTTAATACATCGGAACCAAATTCATGGAGGATCATACTGACCCTTTCATGAAGCTTGCGCCTTGTCTCTTCATCATCATCCAGCGTGCGGTCTTCAGTTCCGAAATGCAACGTGAACAAGCACGCAAATGTTGTGTCGAGAATTTTAGCAAATGCAAGTGCGTCCGCGGCTTCTTGTGCACTTCCAACCTGTAACATCGCCGATATGTGAATGCAGCGACCAGGCTCGATCTCATGCAGGCAGGCAAGCTCACCATTCCCTGTTACGCGCCGCCAGTACCGCTTGAAGGAATCGCCGGTCTCGCTGTTGTCCCAGCTACTCAAATCCAGATAAAAAACTCCGGTTTTACCTTCCTTTTCGTACATCGAAAAATACGGATCCAAAAGATAGACCCCACTGAGGTAGTTTTTGAGATCCTGATCAAACCCACCACCCTCCACATACAATAACCGGGATTGTAGACCTCTCTTAAACTCAATGAATGAGATGTGCTTGAGCGGAATATGGCGACGCAGAAACACAACAAATTCAGCCAGAAAATTCGTTTCTTTGGTCGCCAGGAACAAGCTCGCAGTTTCATCTAAAAGAGACTGCGTGACATCGCTTGCCTGGCTTTCCGAAACTTTATGTATATCGAGCATCAGGACGATCCAAAATTAATCGATGTAACCACAGATTTAAGCACCACAACGTGCCACGTTACCATGAAAATCTCGTTCTGAAAGTAACACCAGCAATCTGGAGAAAATATAGAGAACTACATATTCCCGCAGAAGTTATGGACATGAGAGCTTGGCGAAGTAGGAAATATCCTCCACACCATTATGGATGAATGAATAACCCCTTTTACAGGCTGGATGGGAGTTTCAAACCATGCAATTCAAAGTTAACGAAGACCGCCTGTGGGCCAATATCATGGAAATTGGTGAAATTGGCGGCACTGAAAAGGGCGGTTGCAACCGTATAGCCTTCACCGATCTGGACCGGCAGGGTCGTAACCTTTTCAAAAAATGGTGCGAGGAAGCCGGTTGCACGGTCTCAGTCGACGGATTCGGCAATATGTATGCGCGCCGGGAAGGCCGAAACCCAGATGCGCCTGTCGTAATGGTGGGAAGTCACCTGGATACGCAACCTACCGGTGGCAAGTTTGACGGCATTTTGGGCGTTCTGGCCGGGCTTGAGGCCATATGCACCATGAACGACAATGGCATCGAAACCGACGCGCCCATTGAAGTGGTGAACTGGACGAATGAAGAAGGCTGCATTTTCCGGCCAATGATGGGTTCAGAAGTGTGGACTGGTCTGCTCCCTCTTGAGGACGCATTGAAAATGCGCGCTGAAGAAGGCTGGACCATTGGCGAGGCCCTGGAGCGCATAGGCTATGCTGGCGATGCGCCAATGATGGATGGGAGAAACGTTGCCTGCTATCTCGAAGCTCATATAGAACAGGGGCCGGTACTTGAAGATGCAGGCGAAGCGGTTGGAGTTGTCGATTCAACCCAGGGGTTTGGCTGGTATGATATCACCCTCACCGGCCGCGAGGCCCATGCCGGACCAACACCCATGTCATCGCGCCGGGATGCCTTGATGGGCATGAGCCACATCGCCCTTGAGGTGAAGCGCATCGCAGAAGAAAATGCCCCGGGTATGGGCACCGTTGGCAAAGTTGCAGTTTTTCCAAACTCACCCAATGTCATTCCCGGCAGAGTAGAATTTTCCGCCGATCTACGTCACCCGAACGGCGAAACCCTCAAAGCAATGGATGCGGAATTCCGCAAGGTCGCAGCACAGATCGCAAAAGAAATGGAACTGGAGGTTGACCTTGAACTTACAGTCTTACGCCCCGGAGTAATGTTCAATCAGGTTCTGGCAGACAGGGTCGAAGAAGCCGCAAAAGCAACAGGTAAATCATACCGCCGTATGTATACTGGCGCTGGCCATGACGCCTGCAATATTGCACGGTTCTTGCCAACAACCATGGTTTTCATTCCCTGCCGCGACGGCATCAGCCATAATGAAGCGGAATGGGCAGAATCAGAACATTGTGCGATCGCTGCACAGGTTCTGACGGAAACTCTTGTGGCTGCCGCAAATGGCGAAATTGATTTTGGAGAGGCGTAATGTCTGAAAAGCTGGGTGGTTCTCAGGATGTTTTCTACGCCCACTCAAACACCGTTCCCTTGCCGTTGATTGTTAAGGCGGAAGGGATCTGGATGTGGGACGATGAGGGCAATAGCTATATCGATGTATCGTCTGGACCTGTGGTGAGCAATATCGGCCATGGCAACCCGCGCGTGGCAGATGCCATGGCAAAACAGGCGCGTGAGATGGATTTTGCCTATTCCCGCGTCTCCAGGCATCAGCCCAATATTGACCTGACGGCGCGCATCTCTTCCCTTGCCGGACCTGGATATGAGCGTGTGTGCCTGGCATCGGGCGGTTCGGAAGCCATGGAGATCGCGCTGAAGTTTCTGCGCCAGTACGCGGTTGCAATCAAACAGTTTGAAAAACGCAAGATTATCACCCTGTCGCCCTCTTATCACGGCGGCACAATTGCCACCTTGGCGATCACCGGGGACGATGCGCTTGACCCATTTCTGGAAGGCTTCGCGGTCAAGTCAGAACGTATTCCAGCACCGTTTCAATACCGGGTGCCGCAAAATCACACACCTGAAACCTATCGTATGGCCTGCGCTGAGGCACTTGATGTAAAGATCCGTGAGATCGGGCCGGAAAACGTGCTTGCCTTTGTCGTAGAACCAGTTGGTGGTCTGGCAAATGGTGCCCAGCCACTACATGAAGATTACGCCAATCGGATACGCGAAATCTGTACCCAGCATGGTGTGTTTCTAATCTATGACGAAATTCTGTGTGGCACCGGGCGCACCGGAAAATTTCTCGCAAGCCATGCCTGGCCGGACGCACACGCAGATATCGTTGTGCTTGCCAAAGGTCTTGGTTCTGGTTACGCGCCACTTGCCGCGATGCTGGCACCAGCTGAATTGGTGGATAAACTCGCCAGCCTAACCGGCTTCAATTTTTCGCACACCTATAACGCCAACCCAATCACCTGCGCGACAGGCCTTGCGGTGCTTGCAGAATATGAAAGCCAGGACCTGGTGGCAGCGTCGGCGGAACGCGGCAAAACCTTGCGCCGCCGACTTGAGAAACTGGCGGAGAAGCACCCCTCAATAGGTGACATTCGCGGAGCAGGCCTGCTCATGGCAATTGAGCTTGTGACAGACCGCGAGGCGAAAACATCTTTCCCCGCTGAATTTCCACCAACGGAAGTGGTTCGTAAATATGGTCTTCAACACGGATTGATCATCTATTCGCGCCGCACGGCGAACGGCAAGTACGGGGACTGGTTCATCGTCGCTCCGCCCCTCAATATTACTGAAGATGAATGTGACGAACTGGTCAGCCGGCTGGATGCAACACTAGGCGATTTCGAAGCCGAGGCCTTGGCCCGTAACCTGATGGGTAAATCCTGATGGCGGCTGGGGGAAAATCAACACGCAAGGTCGCTATTGTTACCGGAGCGTCTTCCGGCATCGGTGCTGCCATTGCCGTTGCCCTGGCGCGCGCCGGCTGCAATCTGCTTGTCACGTATTCAGGTAACAAAGATGGCGGCGAAGCCACCGCACTATCGTGCCGTGAACAAAACGTCGAAGCACATGCTATCGCGTGTAACATCGCCCGCGATGAAGATTGCCGTCAGGCGGTGGCGGATGCCGTCAACCGCTGGGGCCAACTCGATATTTTGGTGAACAATGCGGGCACGACGCGGTTTGCAGATGCATCTGATCTTGAGGCGCTGGAGGCTGCAGACTTCGAGCAGATCTTCGCTGTTAATGTCACCGGATGCTATCAGATGACCCGTGCGGCTTCAGCCGGGTTGAAACGCAGCGGTGGCGCGGTGGTCAACATTTCCTCCCATTCAGGCTTTTCCGGCATTGGGTCCTCGATTGCCTATGCGGCTTCAAAAGGCGCACTTAACACGCTGACCCTCAGCCTGGCGCGCAGCCTTGCACCTGAGGTGCGGGTCAACGCTGTTTGTCCGGGTTTTGTGGACACCAACTGGATGGCACCCAAATTATCCGGGGCAGAGCTGAACGCGTTCAAAGCCAAAACCGCACACATTGCCCCGCTGCAACGTATCGTATCACCCGAAGAGGTTGCCGAAGCCACGCTTTGGTTTGCCCTGGGTGGATCATCAATCACCGGACAATTGCTGGTCGTCGACGGGGGAACACACCTCACCACCGGCGCCCCGCTTTAACCCTTAAGGAGAAATTCCATGGCCGACCCAAAATTTGAACCTGTTGATGCTGCTGTTATTCCGCGTTTTTCAGATGTGGCGACCTTCATGCGGACCAAACGCATCGATGCAACCGAAGAACTGGACATTGGCCTTGTCGGCGTGCCATTCGACATTGGCCTGAACTACCGCACTGGCCCGCGCGAAGCGCCAGGTGCAGTGCGCCAGGCCAGCCGCCTGATCCGCAAGGTGCATCCAACAACCAATGTTGAACCCTATAAGCTGTGCAACATTGCCGATATTGGCGACGCCCCGGTCAACCCGCTCAATTTTGACGCCTCAATTGAATCCATCACCAAGTTCTATGCTGACCTGAAGGCAATGAACATCCGCCCGGTTTCCATTGGCGGTGACCACACCATTCCAACGCCAATATTGCGTGGGATCGCCAGCGACGAACCGGTGGGCCTTCTTCAGATTGATAGCCACCCCGATACCCTGGATGAAATGCTGGGAACAAAAGTCAATCACGCGACTTTCATGCGGCGCGGATTGGAAGAAGGGCTGATTGATCCTAAGCGGGTAATCCAGCTTGGCCTGCGCGGTTCGCGGTTTAGCCCAGACGACATTCAGTTTGGCTATGACCACGGGTTCACCATGATCCCCTATGATGACTATGAGGAAATGGGGCGTGCAGCAGCGATTAAATTGATTGGCGAGACACTGGGAACCGGGCGCACCTATGTAACTATCGATATCGATGGCCTGGACCCGTCTTTCTGCCCTGGCACAGCTGTTCCTGAAATCGGCGGACTTACACCACGCGACACGCAGGTGATTATCCGTTCTCTTATGGGGGTCGATGTCATTGGTGCCGATATATCAGAAGTTGCACCATGTTTTGATCCGACAGGCATCACATCGATTACCGCTGCCAACCTGATGTTCGAGCTGACTTGCGTCATCGCAGACGCTATTCATCGCAGCCGTTAGCCTGAAAGGCCCGTCCCATGGCATCCACCAACCGCAACCTGAACCTCGAAACCGCTCTGGAAGATGCGCGCGCCGCCTATGTGGCCGCACATCCGGTAAGTCAGGAATACTTCGAGGCGGCAAAATCTGTCATGCCCGGCGGAAACACACGCACAGTGCTTCACTACGGCCCTTATCCTTTCACGGTGGTGAAGGGAGAGGGTGCACGCATCCATGATGCAGACGGGCATGATTACGCTGATTTTCTCGGCGAATACACTGCCGGACTTTACGGCCACAATGACCCGGTGATTACAGCTACAGTGCAAGAGGCGCTCAAGGGCGGGGTTACTTTGGGCGGGCCTAATCTGGTTGAGGCCAAGCTGGCGCGGCTCATGTGTGAGCGCTTTCCCGCCGTGGAACGCCTGCGCTTCACCAATTCCGGCACAGAGGCAAATATTCTGGCCCTTGGTGCAGCACGCGCCTTCACCGGGCGAACGGATATTCTGGTTGTGGACCGCTCCTATCATGGCGGCGTGCTGACATTCACCGGCGACAGCCCCCTAAACGTGCCGTTCCCGATACACCGCATGGATTATAATGATGCGGAAGCCGCAGCTGCTAAAATCTCCAGCCTTGGAGACAAATTGGCGGCAGTTCTTGTGGAACCGATGATCGGCGCGGGCGGCGGCATTCCGGCAGACCATGGGTTCTTGCAAACGCTGAGGGACGCCACACGAAAAACCGACGCTATGCTGATTTTCGATGAGGTAATGACCTCGCGCCTGACACGTGGCGGCCTGCAGGACCACCACGGGATTTCCCCTGATCTGGCAAGTTTTGGCAAATATCTTGGCGGCGGCCTAACCTTTGGGGCGTTCGGTGGTCGCGTTGATATCATGGACCATTTTGACCCTGCGCGCGCCGGCTCATGGGGCCATGCAGGAACCTTCAACAACAATATCCTGACCATGACGGCGGGCTATACCGGGTTGAGCAAAGTTTATACGCCAGAAGTGGCTGATGCCTTCTTCGCGCGCGGCAACCAGTTCCGCGAAGCGTTGAAGGACAGTGTCAGCAAGCTGGACCTTCCAGTGCAGATCACCGGCCTCGGCTCTATGATGGTGTTCCACTTTGCAGACAAAGCGCCGACAGCGCCGCTCGACCCGGCAAGCATTCCCAACCAGTTGCTGGAGCTGCTGCATCTCGACATGATCGCCCGCGGCCAGTTCTACGCCCGCCGCGGAATGATCAATATTTCCCTGCCAACAACCGACGCTGAACTGGACGCTTTTCGCGCCGCGTTCACCGAAACCCTTGAAACGCACTCCCCCCTGATCCGCGAAGCCGTTAGCGAGGAATGACCGCCCCGAACAGGATTCCGAAAGCTCAAAATTAGATGAATTGCCACACGAACTTTGGTCAGTGTCTTCCCGTTGATCAATGTATTTCCGAAATATGTCTTGTCTGACAATATGAGCCGGGCTTTAGAGCGTAAATCCGACGTGAAACAAAATCCCGGCGACCATGAGCAAGTTCATTAGCAAGGAAATTCCGTTACCGATGTAAATTGGGAGTTTCCCTACGATCAAGCCGTACGCAAACCAAAGCAAAGACAGTAACGCGTAAAGCGACCAGGTCACCAGAGACTGGCCCGATGCATGCTGACTGTGTGTGAAGTAAAGCTTTATAAGTTGTGGCACTACTGCAAAAGGCCCGACGAAACCCACAACGACCATCAAAGTTTCGTAGCGTTTGATCCATTCTTGGTTGCGAATACGGCTAAAGATGTTTCTGTCCGCCATTGTGTCGTTCTCGACCTTCATGTTTCTGTTCGTCCACCTTTATTGTATAGCGCGCGCCCAAACAACTGAGCGCATTTGCCCTTCAATGGAAATTTAATAACGTAAAATTATTTCCGTCATTTGCGCCGTCAAGTTGTGATTAGGATGCACGTGAAAATAGTATTGGCTACTGAGTGGTTTTTGTAGCTCCCTCAGCATCTGCCGGCTTTTGCGAACATTCCCGTACAATCACTCCTGCGATAATATCATTGATTTCATAGTCTTTATCGCCTTTGAGCGTTGCCACTGACAGTTCAGTATTTATCAATTTCATCAACACGTTAGTGCCATCAGATTGGCCTGTGAGAAAAAGTTTCTCCATACATGGTGCCAAATGCGCTGTCTCGGGTTTGCTTGCAAAATGTTCGGAAAGCAATTGCAGAGTACGGGTAACATAGGCTGCCTGTTGTTCAAATGTGCCGGTATTAAAAGTGCTTAGCGGAACTGCTTTGACACTAGGAATTACCGTAAGACCTGAACTGAGCATCACCGCAAACACTATGGGAAGTTTTCTCAATTTCACTTCTCGTTCTCCAACTGAAAATCATACCGATAGGTAATGCGGATTTAGGCGATCTAATTCAAATTCTATTGTCATTTCTTAAACGACAGTCTCGCCGCTTCATGGCGCATTACCAAATAGGCGCGCCAATAGTTGAACACGCCACCCAAAAGAAACAACGCACTGCCGATCACAAACAACCACACCAGAAAATTCAGCAGCACATTCTGATCATGGGCATTTTGCAGTGTCCACAGATACGGGACGGATCCGATGGCAAAAATAGCAGAACCAACCACGAATGATATCGCAGTAAGGTTCACCAGTTGCAGTGAAACAAGCGATTTTTGCACCACAATTTGCAAGACGTTTATAGACGCGCCAATCAAAAACCCCAGGCTGCCGATAATAAAACACCACGCCCCTGCTATTATCATTTCGAACCTGGAAAGAAAAAAGACGCTGCCGGCAACAAAAAACAATGTGCCAACCAAATAGACCATCGTTGAAATGGTTTCGAACCCATCGCCTGTCGTTGGAGGTCGATTAACTTTCCTGCTGCGCAAAACCTCAGCGAAATCATGGACGTTGACGATCAGAAAAAGGAGCGACCCAACGATGAATGCCCACGCGCCGACATCAGCATACTTTGAGAATTTTGGAAAAAAGAGGACGCTCCCAACTATGAAAATAACGCCACCTAACAGATAAACTGCGGTGTTGATTGTTTCCCAACGGAACTGGTCGCGAAGCTCCGGGTGCGCTTTTGTAAGGTCATGATAGCGCTTTCGATTGGCGATAAGATGGGGCATCAAACTAAATACCTAACTCTCCTGGCCCATGGCTCATCTGGCGCTCAACCTGGCGCGACTTCAGATATACGTACGCAACACGCTTCTGTAGCAGATTTGCGTGTTTGTTTGAAAGAAGATCGATCAGTTCATCGACTGGGTTGAAATATTTGGTGATCCCGACTGGATTCGAACCAGTGACCCCCAGATTCGTAGTTTGTGATTTATACTACTCTCAGGTTTCCTTGATGTTCCTATATATGTTGTAATTGTTAGGTTTATTGTGGTGTTCGTTCCTGTGAATATCTCATGGTACTTGTGAATATAGCCAAGCGTGCTTACTATGTGCTTACTGAAAGGGATTCCAGTAAGCACAATT